>JALZEG010000161.1 GCA_030862185.1 Actinomycetota bacterium | reverse complement strand
GCTCGTGCACGGCGACTACAAGCTCGACAACGTCGTCTTCGCCGACGGCCCGCCGCCGCGTCTCGTCGCGATCCTCGACTGGGAGATGTCGACGCTCGGCGATCCACTTGCAGACCTCGGCTGGATGGTCTCGTTCTGGCGCGAGGCCGGCGAGGACGAGGGACCAGCGGTGGGCTCGGCCGGCGCGAAGCAGGACGTCTTCTCGCGTACCGCCCGCGTCACGGCGCTCCCCGGCTTTCAGTCACCCCGCGACCTCGTCGAGCGCTACGCCCGGCGGACCGGCCGCGACGTGAGCGACCTGACCTGGTACCAGGTCCTCGCGGTGTGGAAGCTCGCGATCCTGCTCGAGGGGTCGTACGCGCGCCATCTCGCCGGCATGACCGACGATCCGTTCTTCGCGGAGATGGAGCACGGTGTCCCGGCCCTCGCCGCTCGGGCCCTGGAGGCGACGCGAGCGTGAGCCACTACCAGGCCCTGGTCGTCGACTTCGGCGGTGTGCTCACCACCTCGTTGCAGACGGCCATGCTCGAGTTCGCGCAGGAGGCGGGCATAGACCTGCAGCACCTCGCCCGCGCGGCCCTCGGCGGCTACATGGGCTCGGAGGACTCGCTCGTGTTCGGGTTCGAGACCGGGAAGATCTCCGAGGAGGAGTTCACGGTCGCGTTCGCGGAGCGTCTCCGGGAGGAGTCGGGGGTGGAGGTGGATCCGGCCGGGCTGGTCCCGCGGATCTTCGGCCGGCTGAGGCTCGAGGAGACGATGCTCGACGCCGTCGCCGCGGCCCGGGCGGCGGGACTGAAGACAGGGCTCCTGTCGAACTCGTGGGGGACGACGCTCTACCCGCGGGAGCGCCTCGACCCGCTGTTCGACGTGACGGTGATCTCGGGAGAGGTCGGGCTCCGCAAGCCCGATCCGGCGATCTTCGAGCTGACCACGCGCCGTCTCGGCGTCGCACCCGAGGTCTGCGTCTTCGTCGACGACCACCCCGGCCACCTGACGAGCGCGGCGGAGGCCGGCATGACGACCGTGCTGCACCGCGACCCGGTCCGGACGATCGCGGAGCTCGAGTCCCTGCTCGGGGTCCCGCTCAGCGGTAGTTCGTGAACTGCAGGGGGATGCCGAAGTCCTCTTCCTTGAGCGACGCGATGATGTCCTGGAGGACGTCGCGCGACTTCGACGTCACGCGCACCTGGTCGCCCTGCACCGATGCCTGAGCCTTCAGCTTCTTGTCCTTGACGAACTTGACGATCTGCTTGGCCTTCTCGGTCGAGATGCCCTGGTTGATCTTGATCTCCTGACGCGCCGTGCCTCCGGCCGCGGGCTGGATGTCGCCCTTGTCGAGGGCCTTGAGCGCGACGTGGCGCTTCACGAGCTTCTCCTCGAGGACCTTCACGACGTCCTTGACCTTGCCGTCGGTGTTCGACCGGGCGGTGATCACGGGGGCGCCGCTCTCCTCGGCGAGGTCGATCTGCGATCCCGTGTTCTTGAAGTCGAAACGCTGGCCGATCTCGCGGCGCGCCTGGTCGACTGCGTTGCGCACCTCCTGGAGGTCGACCTCGGACACGACGTCGAACGAAGCGTCTTTGGCCATGCGGGGGAATCTATCGGATGAAGGTTCGGAGCAGGGGCATGAGCTCCGTGATGCGATCCTTGTTGAGGTAGGCGTCGGCCCATACGGGCTGGCTGTCCAGGATCGCCGAGAAGGCCACGATCTTCGACTTCGGCGTCACGGCGCGGAGGATCTCCGCGGCCCCCTCGCCGTCGAGGCGAGGCAGCATGAAGTCGAGGATCACGAAGTCCGGCTGGCTCTTGAGCGCCATCGGTACCGCTACGACGCCGTTGGCCGCCTCACCCACGACCTCGAGGCCCTCGCTCTCGCACAGGAGGCGGAGGACGTGCCGGATTTCCTCGTCGTCGTCGACGATGAGGACGGTCTTCGTGGCGGTCGTCACGTCGGCGGTCATCGGCCTCAGCTTGCTAAAGCGGCAGTGCTTTGTCCAGCCCTCACGCTTCTGCACGAAAACGCGAACTTTTTTCCTCCACAGATTTCCACCCGCTGACCTGGGGCTTGTTACAGAATGGATGCAAAACATCACTCTCCGTATACGTCATAACTGGACACGACGCCGCTGCGTTGCTAAGTAAAAGGCGCTTTAGGGACATCGCGGGCAATTCCCCCAAGACAATCAAACAGGAGGTTGCACATGCCGACGGCGCGCGCGCTGACCGGCAGGCGCTTGGCCTGGGCGCTTGTGGGTGTGTTCGTACTCTCCGCACTGGCGCCGTCCGGCCTCTCCGACGCGTCGGCCAACTCACCCCAATACCGCTATCGCAAGTCCGAGAAGTGCTTCATGCGGAAGATCAACCGCGTCCGCGCGAGCCACGGGCAGCGGCGACTGAACTGGGACAAGCAGCTCGGCTACGTCGCCCGCCGCCACGCGCGCACGCTGGCGAGGCACGGCGGGGTCTGGCACGACCAGAACCTCGGCCACAGGGTGACGCGCTGGAGGAGCCTCGGCCAGAACACGGGAGCGGGCGGTCGTTGCAAGAGGCTGTTCCGTTCGTTCATGGGCTCGGCCCCGCACCGGGCGAACATCCTCGGGCGCTGGCGCTTCATAGGCGTGGGCACGAAGCGGAAGAACGGCCGCCTCTACGTCCAGCAGATCTTCGAGACGAGACGCAACCCGGGCAACGTCTGGTCCTGGCCCTAGACGTCCCGGTGCTGCAGGGCCTCGTGTAACGCGAGTCCGCGGCCCGTCAACTCCCAACCGCACGTCGTCTTCCGGGCGAGCCCTCGTAGTGCCAGGTCTTTCAGGATCCCCATCGGGTTCTCGCGGAGGCCGTCCGGCAGCCG
The DNA here is from genome assembly GCA_030862185.1 of Actinomycetota bacterium. Taxonomy (GTDB): domain Bacteria; phylum Actinomycetota; class CADDZG01; order CADDZG01; family WHSQ01; genus JALZEG01. The sequence goes on along the minus strand of JALZEG010000161.1, from coordinate 6,827 downwards.
CCCCGCCCACAGCCGCCACCGCCGGTAGCAGTCGCGCAGCAGCACCCGCTGCGCCCGGCTGAGCTTCGCGATCTCGTCGTCGATGCAACCGATGGGCCACCCGAAGACATCGTGAGCGGTGCCGGTAAACGGTTGGAAGACGTATCCGTCGAGCGGCTGCAGGGTCGCGAGCGGCTTCCCGTGGCGGCACACGAGCAATCTCTCTCCCGCCGCAACCCGCGCGAGAACCTCCCCAGGGCTCCGGCTGAGCTCGCGGATCGAAACCGATGGGAGGCTGTTGGGTTCCTCAGTCAGCCACGGCTTCATGACCGCAAGGTAGTCGGCGGCTGTGACGATTTTCGAATCGCCTCCTCTCGCCCGCCCTAGGAATTTGTCAGACAAATGTCTGACAAAACCACAGGGGCTCCGAAAGGACGGGTTGCGACCTAACCCTCGGCCAGGTCGGCCGGGAACAGCGCCGCCGCTTCCTCCAGCGTCATGTTCGGCGGCTCCGGGGTCGGGCCACCCAGCAGAGGCCCGAAGTGCTCCTCGTACGCGGCCGCCCAGCGGCCCTCCTGGTCGAACTCCGTGATGACCTTGTTCACGTAGTCGACCCAGCCCGACGCTCCTCGTTCGAGCGCGACCGCCAGCGGCTCCGTCGTCAGCTCCTCGCCCGTCACCTCGTAGCCCTCCGGGAGCTCGGCCATCATCGTCGCCAACAGGACGTCGGGGGCCGTCGCCGAGGCGACCAGCCCGTCCTCGAGCAACGCCACGCAGCCTTTCGCGTCGCCGGGCTTCAGCGGGACCGTCGACAGCGACGGGTTGAGCTCGTGGAGCTCCACGCCGGTCGCGTCGTCCACGGGCGAGCACACCTCTCCCGAGAGGTCGTCGACCGTGTCGACCCCCGTGTCCGCCTGCACGACGAGCCGTTGATGGCCCACGTAGATCGGGTCGGAGAAGGCGTGCCTGCGGACGAGCTGCTCGGTGATCGTCTGCGCGGGGAATCCGAGGTCGATCTCGCCGGCCTCGGCGAGGCCCGCGAGGTCCGCGTTCGGGTACGACCGGTACTCGACCTCCACCCGCAGTGACTCGCCCACCTCGCGGGCGACGGCCGTGGCGAAGCCCTCCCACGGCTCGCCCACGTCGCCGGGAAGGCCCACGACCAGGGTCCCGGCGGCCTGGATCTCGCCCATGACCGTCTCCTCGTCGAACCGCACGAACTCGTCGTTGTCCGGGATGGGCGGGACGCACGCGGCCGCGACGACCGCGAGCGCGACGGAGCCGAGCCGGAGGAGCAGGCGCACTAGCGGACGGGCCGCGTCTCTGCGTCGAGGGCGACCTGGTCCTCGAGGCCGGTGACTGCTTCGACGGCGATGCCCGTCCGTTCGCGCTGCTTGATCTCGAGACGCTTCGAGATCCGCGACAGGGTGAAGTTCATCAGGACGAACAGCGCGCCGACGAAGATGAAGACCTGCAGGAAGGGGGCCGGGACGCCGAGGCCCACGAACGGGCTGTCGCTCGTCGCTATGACCGTGCGCGCGTGACGCACTACCTCCTGGATGTTGATGATGTAGACGAGCGTCGTGTCCTTGTTGAGCGTGATCAGCTGCGACACCGTCGCCGGCACCATGCGGCGGAGGCCTTGCGGGAGGATCACGAGCCGCATCGCCTTCGAGTACGGGAGTCCGAGCGCCGCAGCCGCCTCGCCCTGTCCCTTCTCGAGCGACACGATGCCCGCGCGCATGATCTCCGCGATGACCGCGGAGTTGTAGAGGGTCAGCCCGACGATCGCCGCGGCCGTGAACTTCGTGCTGAGCGCGTCCGGGAGGAAGGACGGCACGTTCTCCTGGTAGCCGCTCTTGACCGCTTCGGGCATCCACAGGAACAGGAACAGCAGGATGAAGATCAGCGGGAGGTTCCGCCACACGTCGATCCAGATGCCGACCGGACCCTTGAGCCACACTCTCTTCGAGATGCGGCCGAGGGCCAGCAACAGCCCGAAGATCAGCGAGAGCACCATGCAGATGATCGCGATCTGGATGTTGACGAGGAATCCCTTGAGGATGAACTCGCCGTTCTTCCCGGCGAACAGCCACTCCCAGTTGTCGGGGTCGAACAGGTAGAAGAGGTCCATCCGCTACCGCCTGATCGCCAGGCGCGCCTCGAGGTAGCGCACGAGGAACGTCGTCGGGATCGTCAGCAGCAGGTACCCGCACGCGGCCCAGAAGAAGACCGGGACGGTCTGCAGGGTGTCGTTGTTGATCTCGCGCGCCGTCTTGAGGAGGTCGGTGGCGAGGGCGAGGATGGCTCCGATCACCGCCGAGTTCTTGATCATGGCGATGATGAGGTTGCCGATCGGAGGGATGACCGTGCGGATCGCCTGCGGCAGCACGATCCGGCGCAGCGTGGCGCCGTAGCTGAACCCCAGCGAGAGCGACGCTTCGATCTGCCCCTGCCCGACCGCGAACACGCCCGACCGGATCGCCTCCGCGATGTAGGCAGCGGTGTAGAGGCCGAGAGCGGACGTAGCCGCCACGAAGGAGTCGAGTGGGAGCCCGGCCCGCCGCAGCCCCGCCGACGCGATGATCAGCAGGACCACGAGCGGGATGTTCCGGAACACCTCGACGTAGACGACGCCGACGCGCTGGAGCCACCTCAGCGGCTGGACGCGCAGCGCCGCGACGAGGACTCCGACGCCCATCGCGATCAGGAACGAGACCGCGACGAGCTGGCACGTCACGATGAAGCCGGCGCGGAACTCTGGGAAGTTCCGAGTGAGAACTTCCCAGAGTTCCGTCATCTAGCTACGTAGCCGGCTCTTGTAGTCGCTACTTCTCGACCTTGTCGCAGAGCTCCTCGCACGGGCGCAGCTCGAGCGCCTCCTCGAGGGTCATGTCCGGGATCTCGGTCTCGGTGTCGGTGTACTGCCCGACCCACTCCTGGTAGATCTCGTCGTAGCGGCCGTTCTCGTACAGCTCCTCGAGGACTCCGTTGACGAACTCCTGCATCTCGGTGTCGTCCTCGGGGAGGCCGATGCCGTACGGCTCGACGGTGAGCTCCTCGCCGACGAGCCTCAGCGTGTCGTCCTGGATGATCATGCCGGTGAGGATGACGTCGTCGGTGACGACTGCGTCGACCGACCCGTTCTGGATGAGCTCGTAGCACTCCGAGTACGTCTCGGGCAGCTGCACGTCGATCCCCTTGACTGCTTTCAACAGGCCCTCGTAGGTCGAGCCCAGCGCCGTGCACGCGCTCTTGCCCTTGAGGTCCTCGAGCGTCTCGACGTCGTCGGTGCCCTCGCCGACGAGGATGCGGCCGTTCGCGACGTAGTAGGGCTCGGAGAAGTCGATCTCGACGTCGCGGTCGGTCGTGATCGTCATCGTCGACGCGATGATGTCCACTGTCCCGTCCTGGAGGAACGGGATGCGGTTGTCGGAGATGGCCTCGATCGCGTCGAGCTCGACGCCGAGACGGTCGGCGATCTCCTGCGAGACGTCGACGTCGAAGCCCTTGATGTCGCCCGTCTGCGGGTCCTCGAACCCGAACGGCGGGACGTCGTACTTGACGCCGGCGATCAGCCTGCCGCGCTCCTGGATCTTGCCCATCGTCGTGTCGGCCGGGAACTCCTCGACCTCGACCTCGGTGCCCGTCCCGCCTCCGGTGTCCTCACCGTCGTCGTCACCGCCGCATGCCGCGCCGAGCAGCGTCACGACGGCCAGCAGCGCTACCAGCCACCTCCATCGGTCCTTCCTCATGCCTTCCCCCTTTCGTTCGTGCGGTTTCTGCCCGCGATCAGTGGTGGATGATCTTGTCGACGAACTCCTTCGCCCGCTCGCTCTTCGTGTTGTTGAAGAACTCCTCGGGCGAGCCCTGCTCGACGATCGTGCCGCCGTCGATGAAGCAGATGCGGTCGCACACCTCGCGGGCGAACCCCATCTCGTGCGTCACGACCATCATGGTCATGCCGCTCTTCGCGAGGTCGCGCATGACGTCGAGGACCTCGCGGATCATCTCGGGGTCGAGGGCCGAGGTCGGCTCGTCGAAGAGCATGAGCTTCGGCTCCATCGCTAGGGCACGCGCGATGGCGACACGCTGTTGCTGGCCCCCCGAGAGGTCCGCCGGCACCGAGTCGGCCTTCTCCGGGATGCCGACGCGCTCGAGGAGCTCCCGGGCCTTCTTCTTCGCGTCGGCAGTGGAGAGCCCCTTCACCTCGGTCGGCCCGAGCGTGATGTTCTGGAGCACGGTCTTGTGCGGGAACAGGTTGAACTGCTGGAAGACCATGCCGATGTCGGCGCGGATCCCGTATATGTCCTTGCCGGCGTCGGGGATCGACTTGCCGTCGAACCAGATCTCGCCGGAGTCGATCGTCTCGAGCGCGTTCACGCACCGGAGCATCGTCGACTTGCCGGAGCCCGAGGGGCCGGCGATGACGACGGCTTCGCCCGCGTCGATCGACAGGTCGATCCCGTCGAGGACGAGGTTGTTCCCGAAGCTCTTCTTTACGTTCTTCAGAACGACCAGATGGCCGTTGGAAGCACCCGCAGAAGACTCCGTGGACCGGTCGAGAGAAATGTCAGCCCCCATATGCAGGCGGGAGTCTAGCGGAGGAATCCGTGAAACGTCCGGGAGCGATCAGAGGTATCCGAGGCTGCTCAACCGTTGCCGGATCGCCTCGATCTCGTCGGGCGTCAGCGGCTCGACGTCGGTGCCACCGGGGGCGGGAGGGCGCACGATCGGCTGCCCGCGGTGCGAGACGAGATCGCGCAGGACGTAGACCGCGAACTCCGTGACGGAGTGGAAGCCCGAGCCCTCGATCACCTGTTTGAGCTGCTCGTACAGGGGCCGGGGGATCTTCAGGGTGACCTGGTCCGCGGCTTCGCGCTTCATGCGGCCGCCACCGAGACGCCGACGATCGCCAGGGGCACCGCGAAGAGGGCCGCGGTGAAGATCGCGAGGCGCGTCTTGCTCTTGACCATCTGTCTCTGGAACCTCCACATTCCCCGCCGGACCTGAGGATAGAAGAACGCCAGCAGCACCACGCTGACGAGCGTCGTCCCGGCGATCCCGGCGAGGACGATCCGGACCGCGGCGGGGGAGTGGAGGAGAAACGCCGCCAGCAGCGTGTCGCCGAGCGTCGTGATGTTCGCCCCCATGACGTAGGGGAGGATGTCCTCCCTCTTGACGTAGCCCTTCGCGACGAGCGGGACCAGGACCGTGAGCGCGACGGAGACCGACATCGCCACGAGCGCGACGAGGCAGCCGAGCCCGAACATCGGCCACTTCCGGCGCAGCCACGACAGCCGTGAGCTCTCGATGGCCTCCTCGCTGAGCTCCGGCACGACCGAGTCGATGAGCTTGAAGGCGACCAGCAGGAGCGCGAGGCCCCCGAGGAACAGCAGGGGGGCGGACCAGTCCTCGACCAGGGCGAGGAGGTCCCCGTAGACGACGTCGATCAGGTCGCCGAACTGGGCCGGGAACCGCAGGTCGAGTGAGTGGAACGGCCGCGACCTCAGCAGGAAGAACCCCGCGATGGCGCCGGGGACGTAGATCAGCGCAGTGGTGGAGAGCGCCATCACGGCGGTCGAGACCGGGGCCATGCGCTTGCCCTCGCCGCTGCGGAGGGCGGCGATGACCGCGACCAGCAGGACGACGAACGCCGCGCCGAGCCGGGAGCCGGTCAGCATCGTGAACCCCTCGACCTCGGTGATCGTGTCGGCTTTCACGAGCGCGAGGGCCGACGCCGCGATGGGGGAGCCGGACAGGACGAAGAGGGCGCCGATCCAGCCGAGCCCGAGCGTCGCGCCGGCGTTCTTGGCGAGCCCGTCGTGGCTGAGGACGCTGAGCCCCGCCGCGCCCTCCTTCATCACCTGGAGGGCGCCGACGAACAAAAAGAGCGCCAGCAGGAAGCGGACGGCCCACCACGCGACCGCTCCGGCCCGCTGGGCGGCCGGAGCCCTCGGCGCCGCCTCGACCTCGTCCATTGGCGTCTTATAGCACTCCTATGGGAGTGTCACAACGACCGGGCAACGTTGCCGGGCCGGGGAACGTTCTGGAGGACGTGGGCGTGAGACTAGGGTGGCTCATCGCGACATGACCAAGAGATTCCGGCGGCTCTCGTTTCTCTGGGTGGCGGCGGCGGCGCTGGCGAGCGTCGTCCCGGCGCCCCCCGCGGCTGCCTCGGCCGTGTCGGACGGCACCACCGTCTATCGCACCCGGACGGTCTCGTTCCCCCGCACCCTCGCGCGCTCCTTCTCGCTGGACCGCGCCGGTGCGGTCGAGAGCTCCTGGCCTGCCACGCACGTCGGCTTCTCGTGGAAGGGCGACGACGGCACCGGCGTCCGCTACCGGGTCCATGGTGTCGACGGGACCGCGGCGCGCTGGCGGCGGGCCCCCGAGAACCACGACGCCGAGCGCGGCGAGCAGCACTTCAGCGGTGTGCTCGCGGTCGGCCGGGCCGAGCGCGTCGAGTGGAAGGTCGTGAAGCCGGCCGGCGAATCGATCCGCGACGTGACGCTCGACTACATGAACACGGTCGACGGCGCTCCGGTCGTCGAGACCGTCGTACCGGTCGCGCAGAGGACCGCGGCGGCGAACGCGCCCGACATCGTCACGCGCGCCGAGTGGGGCGCAGACGAGTCGATCAAGAGCACGTCGGGGAGCTGCGTGCGGCAGTTCTTCCCCGTCCAGCAGCTGTTCGTGCACCACACCGTCGGGCGCAACTTCGACTCGAACCCGAAGGCGACGATGCGCGCGATCTACCACTTCCACACGAGGACCCAGGGCTGGTGCGACGTCGGCTACAACTTCGTCGTCGGGTGGGACGGGACGATCTACGAGGGCCGCTGGGC
>JALZEG010000128.1 GCA_030862185.1 Actinomycetota bacterium | reverse complement strand
GCCTTCACCTGCACCACGTACAGGCCGTTGCCGTTCAGGCCGAAGTCGACGTAGTTGTCCGACAGGCCCGCGGTGTAGATGTCGCCCCAGCCGGCCGACAGCCCGATCCGCACCGCCGGCGACGTCGGGTCCGTGAACGCGAAGTTGCAGTCGCTCCCGCTGTCGGCCAGGCCCTGCGGGTCCTGGAAGAACCGGCCGAAGTCCACGAACGCGATGTCGTGCGCGCACGCGCCGCGTTTCGCCACCTCCGCCACCGGCTCCATGACGCCCCGGTCCTCGTCGACGACCCGCAGGAGCTGCGCGCCGAAGACGTTGTCGTAGTGGAAGTGCCCGTGGACCTCGTGATACGTCGCGGTCGCGGCGTCTTGCTCGACGTAGTCGTTGTCCGTATAGCCGTCGGGCGTGTCGTCGGCCAGGTAGATCCGCTGGCGCACCGGCACGCTGCGCGTCACCGGGTCGAACTTTCCGAAGCGGAGGTCCATCGGCCCCCGGCCCGCGTTCTGATAGCCGAACGAGAAGCGCAGGCAACGCACCGCCTGGTCCTCCGCGGTCTCGTCGGGCGCGCAGAACGGCGGCAGCGGTGCGGGAGTGACCTCGGAGCACTCGCTCACCAGCCCGCACGCGGCCTCGACGTAGGAGAAAGTGAAGTCGTACCCGGGCTCGGCGCGCAGGTTGGGGAGCAGCGGCACGCGTCCCCGCGGGGGCCGCGGCTCGCGCTCCAGCTTTGCCCGCACCCGGAAGCGTCCCGCTCCCTCGTCTTCCCGCACGACGACGACCTGCCACGTTCCACCAACGGGCTCGGCCACGAACGCCTCGTCGTCGTGGGTCGCGGTAGTTCGCCCCTCCGGATCCGTCAGCGCGATCGAGAACGAGTCGGTCGTGCCGGCGTGGTCGACCGCGGCGCGCAGCCGGTGCCCTCCGCGCGCGACCTCGACGTCGTAAGCGACGGACTGCGCCGTCGCGGATCCGCGCCAGAACAGCGCCTCGCCTACCGCGAGCGAGCGCGGCCCCGCGCTTGCAGCGACGACCGATCCACCGACCGTGGCTACCGCGAGTGCAACCGCCGCAAGACGCCGAGACGACAAGACCGCGCTACTTCGTGGGGGCCTTGGCCGTCTTCTTCGGGTCCGCCCAGTCCCACTCGACCGTCGTGCCGCCCTTGCCGGTGAAGACGGTGTTGACGGCGCGCCCCGCCGTGGTCGCAGGGGCGATCCCCGACGGGTTGTAGCAGCCGCCGGTGTAGTCCGAGAAGCAGTGGCCCTGGCTCGTGCGACGCGAGTCCTGGCTCGCGATCAGCAGCGCGACCTTGTGGCCCTTCTTCACGACGACCGCCGTCGGCATCAGCTCGAGGGTCCAGGCGTAGCGCTTGCCCGGCTCGATCTCGACCCACTCGTCCTCCGCCCTCCAGCTGTGCGAGTCGGCGTAGCCGTGGCTGATCCGCTCCCACGACCCGTCGGGCGCGACGTCGAGCAGGTACGCGACCCACTTCGTGGACGTCTCGGTGCTCGTCGCCTTCAGGTGCACCTTCGGCGCGCCGTTGACGAGCATGTCCTTCTTCAGCGTCTTCGTCTCGAAGCGCACGTGCGCGTCGGTCCACGAACCGCGCTTGGCCCCCAGCGCGTCCTCGTACGAGACCTGGCCCGGCTCACCCGAGCCCGGCACGAGCGCGCCCTCGGCCGTACCCATCGTTACGTGCTTCGACTGCTCGAGCGGCCAGTCGTGGCCCTCGTGCCACTTCCCGGTGCTGTCCTCGACGAGCACGCGCGGCTCCGCGGACAAGCCGTTCTCGATCCCGAACAGCAACGAGTCCATCCACCGGTGCCGGACGAAGTCGAAGCTCGTCGCGGCGTGCCCCTGCATGTTCGGGTAGCCGTGGTACCACCAGCCGAGGATGGCGAACTTCGGGTAGTCGTCGGGCAGCGCGTCCCAGTAGAGCTGCGTGTGGTCCGGGTGTACGTTGAGGTCGACGAACCCGTGCGTGAACAGGATCGGCTTCTCCTCGCGGGGAGTGTGGCGCGACAGGTCACGGTCGGCCCACAGCTCCGTGAACGGCCCTTCGTAGGTCGAGTAGTCGGTAGTCGTCTTACCGGTGCATGCCGCCGGCTGCGCGGCCACGGCCTCGGGCTGACCGAACTCCGGCGGGAGCGGCGGCGCGAGCTCGATGCCCTGGTAGGCGGGGCCGTTGAACTGGTCCTCGAACTTGGCGCCCTGCAGCCACTCGTCCTGGTAGTAGGAGACGACCGGGGCGTGCGTGAGGGCACCGGTGAGCCCGGGGATCGCCGCGTGCGCGACGACCGATCCCATGCCGGGATGGCTGACGCCGTCGGTGACGATCTTCCCGTTGCTCCACGGCTGGCTGCGGATCCACTCGGCGAACACCCTCGCGTCGGAGCGGTCGGCGCTCCCGCCGAAGTCGAGACAGCCCCCGCTTCCGCCGGTGCCGCGCTCGTCGGCCTCCACGTACGCGGCCCCGCGCAGGACGAAGAACTCGTAGTCGGCGTATCCGCCCAGGCTCTGGTCGAGCGGCCGGTACGGCGTCATCTGCATGAGCGTCGGGATCTTCTCTTTCTCGGGGAGTCCGGCCGGGAGGTGGACCGTCAGCGACAGCTGCGTTCCGTCCTCTGCCTCGATGTAATGGGTCGTGACGTCGACGTCGTCGTACTTCGGCTTCGACAGCGACGCCTTCCAGCGCTCGGCCGACCACCGCTTCTTCTTGTCCTTGCCGGCCGAGGCGGGGGCCGCGGCGAGCGGGAGGGCGATTAGCAGACCGGCGAGCGCGACGGCAGCAACACGATGAATTCGCATGAAGGGAGGGTTCTCCGGGACGCGCCCGGTTCCTCCGCTTCGGACCGGACGCTAGGGGGCCTTCCAGGTCTCCCAGTCGATGTGGAACACGTTCGGGTCCACGCGGTCGACCAGCACGTTCACCGTCGCGCCGGGGATCAGCAGCGCCAGCTTGGCGCGCTCCATCACGATCTTGTCGTTTACCTCGTAGGTCTGGCCGCCCACCTCGAGCTCGAAGTCGATCCTCACCTGCGGCTGGTCGTTCACGCTCGAGCCGGTGTCGCTCGCCCGCAGGATCGTCGCCACGCCCGGCCGCCCCCGGCCGGTGCGGACTCTCTGCTGACGGATCGTCTTCGTCGGGTTCCACTGGAACACGAGTCCCATGAGCACGAGGTACGCCGCGCCGGCGACGTAGAAGGGCTTCGCCCAACCTTCGAACGACACCGTCTCGTCGGAGATCGGACCCACGACCGCCATCGCGAAGAACGCGACGCCGACGGCGATCAGGATCCGCCCCCGCACCTGGGCTCGGCGGTGCAGGTCGGGCGTGAGGCTACGCGTCTCGGCGCGCAGCGTACGGACGATCGCCCTGAGCGCGAGCAACACGAGGGCCGCGCCGACGAGCCCGAAGACGGCGCGCCACTCGTCCTGCGCGAACGTCGCCTTGTCCTGGGCGAAGTCCTCGTCGACCGCGAGCGCAAGCGTGACGCCGCCGAGCGCGAGATGCAGCAGGACGAACAGCCATCCCCCCGCGCCCGATCGCGCCGGGACCTCCTCGTACTGGGTTCCGGCCGCGTCGGCGGGGGTCGGTTGCGTGTTCATGCGGACATTAGGCACCGGGACGCCCGGCAGATCAAGCTACGCTGCCGCCTGTGAGCGAGCAGACGCAGGACTACATCTACGACCCGAGCTCCGAGGACGAGCTGCCGCGGCTCCAGGCCCTCGAGCGGCTCAACGATCCGGCGACGATCGAGCACTTCGAAGCCGTCGGGGTCCGGCCGGGATGGCGGTGCCTGGAGGTCGCCGGCGGCGCGGGCTCGATCGCGCGCTGGCTGTGCGAGCGGGTCGGGCGGTCCGGGAGCGTGGTCGCGACCGACCTCGACGTCCGCTTCCTGGAGCGCGTCGACGCGCCCAACCTCGAGGTGCGCCACCACGACATCCTGGAAGACGACCTGGAGCGCGACGCGTTCGACCTCGTGCACTCCCGGTTCCTCCTGGAGCACCTCCCGCGCTACCGCGACGCGCTGGCGCGGATGGTCGACGCGCTCGCGCCCGGAGGCTGGATCGTCGTGGAGGACGTCGACTTCGCCGGGGCGATCATGGGGAATCCCGACGAGCGGCCCGGCTATCCGCGCGAGAGCGTCGCCACTGCCGCGGAGCTGACCCAGCGCATGCTCGGCTTCGCCGGGTTCCGCGGGATCCAACCCGAGCTCGGCCGGCGGCTCCCCGAGCTGTTGATCGAGGCGGGGCTCGAGGACGTCGGCGCCGAGGGCCGGACGAGCCTGATGTGGAGCGGCTCCGAGGAATCGGAGGTCGGCCGCCTGTCGCTGGAGCGCGTCACCAAGATCGCGGCCGACGCGGGTTTGATCACCGAAGAGGACCGGGTGCGCTACCTGCGGATCGTGACGGAGCCGGGCCACGCGTCGTTCTCGCCGTTGCGCTTCGGGGCCTGGGGGCGCAAGCCGGCTTCTCCAGACTGAACAACCCCCGGCGTCCTGTTGGGACATCGCGGCCCCCTGACGTCGAACGCCGCGGCGCCTAGCATTCGAGGTGCGGCCACGCGATCGAGGAGGCGCCACACCATGTACTCCAACGGCATGTTCATCGGCGGCGAGCTCTGCGAGGCGGCTTCCGGCCGCATCGACGACGTCCTCAATCCTGCCACCGAGGAGGTCTGCGGCAGTGTCCCGCGCGCCGACGAAGCCGACGTCGACCGCGCCGTGCAGGCCGCACGAGAGGCGTTCGAGGACGGCCGCTGGTCGGACCTCGGCCCTGGCGAGCGAGCCGCGGTCCTCTGGAAGATGGGCGAGCTCGTCGAGGAGCGCGCGGAGGAGCTGATCCCGCTCGAGATCGCGCCGTCGGGCAAGACGATGAAGCTCGTCGCCGACGGCGACGTGCCGATGGCGGCGGACCAGCTCAAGTACTTCGGCGGGATCGCGCGTGCGCTCGCGGGGGCCGCGGCCGGCGAGTACCTGCCCGGGTACTCGTCGTGGCTGCGCCGTGAACCGGTCGGCGTCGTCGCTCAGGTCACGCCGTGGAACTACCCGCTGATGATGGCGGTGTGGAAGATCGGCCCCGCGCTCGCGGCGGGGAACACCATCGTGCTCAAGCCCGCGCCGTGGACGCCGTTAACGACGCTCGAGCTCGCCCGCATCGCCAAGGACGCGGGGCTTCCCGACGGGGTGCTCAACGTCGTGACCGGCCGCGGGAAGGAGTGCGGTCAGCCGCTCGTGAGCCATCCCGAGGTCGACATGGTGTCGCTCACAGGCTCGACCGACACCGCGACGGCGATCATGGAGGCGGCCGCGCCGACGATCAAGCGTCTGCACTTCGAGCTCGGGGGCAAAGCCCCCTTCATCGTCTACGACGACGCGGACCTCGAGGCCGCGGCACAAGGGTGCATCGTCGGCTCGTTCATCAACACGGGGCAGGACTGCACCGCGGCGACGCGCATCTACGTCCAGCGCGCGGTGTGGGACGAGTTCGTCGCGCGCGTCTCCGACCTCACCGCGGAGATCCGGCTCGGCGACCCAATGGAGCGGACGACCGACATGGGTCCGTTGATCAACGAGTCGCAGCGCAAACGCGTGGAAGGTTTCGTCGAGCGCGCCCGCTCGCAGGGGGCGAAGGTCCTGATGGGCGGCGGCCGCCCCGAAGGCCGCGACAAGGGCTACTGGTTCGAGCCGACGTTGATCTCGGGCGCGGACCAGCAGGCCGAGATCGTGCAGCACGAGGTCTTCGGACCGGCCCCCACGCTGCTCCCGTTCGAGACCGAGGACGAGGTGCTCGCGAAGGCCAACGACGTCAAGTACGGGCTGGCCGCCAGCGTGTGGACCCGTGACTCGTTCAAGTCGCTGCGGGCCGCGAAGGCGCTGCGCTTCGGCACGGTCTGGATCAACGACCACATCCCGCTCACGCCGGAGATGCCGCACGGCGGCTTCAAGCAGTCCGGTTTCGGGAAGGACATGAGCGTGGAGTCGCTCGAGGAGTACACGGTGACGAAGCACGTCATGGCCGAGCTCTCGGGCGTGCCGCGCAAGGACTGGTACTACGTCGTGGCGGGAGACGAGTAGCGATGGAGAAATTCCTCGTAGCAGGGGAATGGCGGGACGGCTCCGGCTCCTTCGAGGTGAAGAGCCCCTACGACGTCGAGGTCGTTGCGACCGTCGGCTCGCCGTCGGAGTCGGACGCCGAGGACGCGGTAGCCGCGGCGGCCGCGGCGTTCGACGAGACGCGGGTGCTCCCGCTGCACGCGCGCGCGGAGGCGCTGGCTCACATCTCGAAGAGGCTCGTAGAGCGCGCCGACGAGGTCGCCGAGCTGATCGCGCGCGAGGGCGGCAAGCCGTTGAAGTGGGCGAAGGTAGAAGCGGCACGCGCCGCGTCGACGTTCCGCTGGGCGGCCGAGGAGTGCCGGCGCGACGGCGGCGAGCTCATGCGCTTCGACGCGGAGGCCGCGCTCGGATCCCGTATCGGCATCGTGCGGCGGTTCCCTCTCGGCCCCGTCCTCGCGATCACCCCGTTCAACTTCCCCGTGAACCTGGTCGCGCACAAGATGGCGCCCGCGCTCGCCGTCGGCGCCCCGATCGTGATCAAGCCTGCGACGAAGACGCCGCTCGGCGCGCTGCTGCTGGGCGAGCTGTTCTGCGAGACCGACCTCCCGCCGGCGATGGTGTCGGTCCTCCCGATCGGCGGGAGCGAAGCCGGCGAGCTGGCCAAGGACCGCCGCTTCGCCAAGCTCTCGTTCACCGGCTCGTCGGAGGTGGGCTGGAAGCTCAAGGAGGCCGACCCGCGCAAGGTCGTGACGCTCGAGCTCGGCGGCAACGCCGGCGTGATCGTGCACTCCGACGCGGACCTCGAGAAGGCGGCGCAGCGCATCGCGTTCGGCGGGTACTACCAGGCCGGTCAGTCGTGCATCTCGGTACAGCGTGTGCTCGTCCAGGAGGGCGTCGCCGACGAGCTCACCGAAGGCCTCGTGCGCGAGGTCGGCAGGCTGAAGACGGGCGACCCGCTCGATCCCGAGACCGACGTCGGCCCTCTGATCGACCACGACGCGCTCGAGCGCGTGACTGCGTGGGTCGACGAGGCCGTCCAGGCGGGGGCCGAGGTCTTGGCCGGCGGCAAGAGGGAGGACCCGTTCTACGCGCCGACGGTCCTCTCGCGGACACGGCCCGACATGAAGGTCCGCTCCGAGGAGATCTTCGGACCCGTCACCACGATTGGGACGTACGGCGACTTCGACGAGGCGATCGCCGAGGTGAACGAGTCGAAGTACGGGCTGCAGGCCGGGGTGTTCACGTCGGACGTGAAGCGCCTGTTCCTCGCCTTCCGGGAGATCGAGGTCGGCGGCGTGATCGCGAACGACGTCTCCGCGTTCCGCGCCGACCAGATGCCCTACGGCGGGACGAAGGACTCCGGCTCCGGCAGAGAGGGGCTGCGATGGGCGATGCAGGAGATGACCGAGCCGCGCGTCCTCGTGCTCTCGGACGTTCCGTTGTAGCCGTCGCGTGGGCATCCCCGGCCTCGTTGCTGGGGTTGCTGCTGTCTCTCTTGTTCCGGCGGCGCCGCGTTCACAGAGGTGCGCTCCTGTGCGAGGGCGCGTCGTGGCCGCGCCGACTCGGCTGGAGGTATCGCGCGATCACGTTCGGGCACGTCGTGCTGTCGGTGGACGAGCTCGACGACGAGCTGCTCGACCACGAGCTCGTCCACGTGCGCCAGTACGAGAGGTGGGGGATCCTGTTGTGGCCGGCCTATGCGGCCGCGTCGCTGTGGGCGAGGCTCCGCGGCGGCCACCCGTACAGGGACAACCACTTCGAGAGACAGGCGCGCGGCCTCGTGCCCTAGTCCTCTTCGTGCGCGAGCACGACGACCCTGCCGCGGGTGAGGTCGACGACGTCCCGCTTCGGCGGGTTCACGACGACCGTCGGAGAGCCGTCCGCGGCGCGGACCTGGTACCCGATGGCGACCTCGCCGCGCGCGGCGGCCCCCGCGACGACGTCGGCGAAAGTCACGGGTTCGTCGGGAGCGTACGGATGAGTCGGCTTCAGGTAGACCTCGGCACCGGCTTCGTCGAGGAGCTCGTCGAAGACCTCGTCCAGGTCGGGTGTCTCCGAGTACTGCGCGAGGAGCATCGCGGTCAGCCGCTCGCTCACGATGAACTCGTCGTTGTGGCGGGGCTCCGCGAGCTTCGCGTCCCTCTCGTCGAGGAGCTCGACGACGATGTTCGTATCCGCCCCGCTCTCTGCGATCGCCTTGCGCAGGTGCAGCAGCGTCAACAGGACGCGGGAGTCCGCCTCGGATTCCGTCAGCGCCTCCTTGTAGCACAGCAGGATCACGTGGTCGGGGGCCGCGGTCGTCATCATCGACTTGAGCTTCGCCGGGCTCAGCGGGTCGACCACGAGGGTCGTCGTGAGCGTCTGCAGGTCCGCCGGGAGCTCGATCGAGCTCTTCGGGATCACCTCGCCGTCGACGTGCACCACCAGGCTCGATCCCGCCGGGACGTACCTGTCCAGCTGGCGGATGATCTCGGGGGCCAGCTCGTTCCAGCCGATGAGCAGGATCCGTTCCCCACGCGACTCCCGCTCGACCGGGCTGCCCGAGCGGACGCGCGCCGGGGCAGGCTCGGACGCGTCGATCGCCTCACGATCCTCGGCAATCGCGATGACCTCGTCGCCGGCGCTGATCCGAGTGTCCATCGCGGGACACAGCGTGATCTTTCCGTCGTGCTTGAGGCCGATCGGCGTGGCGTTCTCGTAGCAGAGCACGGCGTCTGCAAACGTGCGTCCCTTCACCCCGGACGCGCTCGAGAAGTAGATCTCGTCCCCTTCGAACTGGAGCAGGTCCTGGTAGACGGCGCTGAGCCCCGGTTCCCTGCATACCTGCGCCATCATCCGCGCGATGAAGTTCGCCGCCCGAACCACCATGACTCGGGTCGTGCCTGCACGGGCGCTCTCCAGCGCGTCGGCGGTGAACGGGTCGCGTATCTCTGCGACGACCGCGCCCGTCGGCGCCGGCACAGTTCCCGCAAGCGCGAGCGTGGCGCGCACGACCTCGGCGTCACCGTCGGAGTGCCCCGGGTTGAGCACGACGATCGCGTCGGCGACCTCGGGGCGCGCGACCTTCAGGTGCTCCGGCTCGTACGCGGTACCGGTTCGCAACACGAGTGCCCGGCGCTGGTCCTTCGTGAGCTCCGGAAGGCGCGCCGCGACCTGTCGCTCCATCTCGTCTTTCGGCAGCGGCGCGAGGATCACGATGCTGCCGCTCCGCTGCGGAGAGTTCACCAGGAAGAGTTGGGATACGAGGGGGAAGACCTTCGGCGACCAGCCGAGCACGAGCGTGTGTCGCGCGGCGATGACGCGTGACTGCTCCCGTCGCAGACGGGTCGCCCTTTGGGCGATCCCGTTGGCGACGATCCCGATGAGCGAGCTGACGATGAGGATCCCGCCCAGCGTCACGGTGAGCGACGCGACGCGCAGCGGCCATCCGACGTCCTGGCCCATCGTGCCCGGGTCGAGCGTGCGCATCAGGCTCGACCACAACGCCTCGCCGAGCGTCAGCTCGGCCCCCTCGGCCCGCACGTCCAGAGCGGCCGCGACGAGCGACACGACGAGGATCAGGGCGAGGGCCGCGAGCGCGAGCCACAGGATCATCGCCGTCGTTCCCGAGGCCAGCGTGTTGTCGAACCAGTATCGAAGCCAGTCGATAGACCCTGGTCGCTCGCCCGTCCGCCGCTGAGACTTCATCTTCCTTCGGAGCCTAACCAAGCGCCCATGTCGGTAGCATGGGTTCGTGAGACGCGTCGGGGCACTCGCCGTCGGCCTCGCGCTCGTGGCCTCGGGCGGTGCGAGTCTCTCGACGCGCGCGACGCCGCTGCCCGCGGCCCCCGAATGCGAGATCTTCCCCGAGAGCAACGTCTGGAACCGGCGCGTCGACCGGCTCCCGGTCCACCCGCGCTCGCGCGCGATCATCCGCAGCATCGGGCGGAACGAGGGGCTGCATCCGGACTTCGGCTCCGGCCGGTACGACGGCGGCCCCATCGGGATCCCGATCACCGTCGTCGGCGGCGGCCAGCGCAAGTCGCGCGTCCGCTTCCGTTACGCCGACGAGAGCGACAGGGGACCGTACCCGATCCCCAAAGACGTGAAGATCGAAGGGGGCCGGCGGTCCGACGGCGACCGGCACGCGGTGATCGTGCACGAGGGCGAGTGCCGCCTCTACGAACTGTTCGACCTGAGGCGGCGCGACGGCCGCTGGCGCGCCGGCTCGGGCGCAATCTGGGATCTGGACTCGAACGAGCTGCGGCCGAAGGGCTGGACGTCCGCGGACGCGGCGGGGCTTCCTATCCTGCCGGGGCTCGCGCGCCGGGACGAGGTGGGCAAGGGCGCCATCGACCACGCGCTCCGCTTCACCGTCAGTCGCACGAGAGCGAAGTTCATCTATCCGGCGCGCCACTACGCGAGCGATTCCGACGACCCGAACCTTCCCCCGATGGGCCTGCGGCTGCGGCTGAAGAAGAGCTTTCCCGTCAAGGATTTCCCGCGCCAGGCGCGGATAGTCCTGATCGCGCTCAAGCGCTACGGGATGATCGTCGCCGACAACGGATCGGACTGGTACGTCAGCGGCGCGCCGAACCGTCACTGGAACAACGACGCGCTCCACACGCTCGGCGACGTGAAAGGCTCGGACTTCGTCGTCGTCGACACGAGCAAGCTCCGTCCCTGGAAAGACTGAGGGCGGCCCCTCGCGACGCGAAAACGGCCCCCGGGCGGATGGGGGCCGTTTTCTGCGGAACGCTCTCCTGCCGGTCGCGGGTCCGGCGGAAAGCGCTGGTATGTCTCTTGTCAGACCGTGCCGCGTCCGATCGCGACCCGGCGGTACAGGTAGAGGAGCGCCATGGCGACGAGAATGCCGCCGATCCACTCCACGTCCTCGGTGTTGCCGAAGATGCCGGTCCAGAGGTAGCTGCCGACCACCATCCCGACGATTCCGACGAGGATCGTCCCTACTATCCCGAGCGGATCTCGGCCGGGCATCAGGAGCCGGGCGATGATGCCGATCACCAGTCCGGCTACCACGAGGCCGATGATGTTCATTCCGTCTCCTTCCGTTCCGGCCGTTCCGGCGGTCGGAGGGCTTCTACCCTCTACAACGGAATCCGAAACCGGAGAGTTGCTGTCCCACTCCTCTGCGTAGCCAAACACATGCGGAACGACGAGCTTGTGATTTCGCGCGGGCTATTCGGGCGTCCAGGTGAACGCCCGCTCGTCCAGGCGGCCCCGGGCGTAACGGCGCTGTAGCGCCCCCGCGTGGCGGTACGCCTCGCGCAGCAGCTCCTCGTCCGACACCTGCACGAACCTGTAGGCGTACCCGGCGGGGGAGACGTCGACGAGGGCGTAGCCGAAGGGGAAGTCGCGCGGGATCCCTACCTCCGTGCACGGCACCCGGCCGAAGCGGCGGGTGAGCGCGTTGCGGTGGGTGTGGCCTGCGAAGACGCCCCAGACGTTCCCGGAGTCCGCCACCGCGTGGAGGCGGCCGGAATCCGCCCCGCGCAGCCCGAACAGGATCGGCGGGAACCCCAGGTACGGCTGTGGCGGGTGGTGGAGGAAGACGAACGCCGGCGGGGCGCCGGGCTCGGCGACCTCGGCGAGGATCTCGTGCTGGGAGACGGTGAGGGAGCCGCGGACGACCGCCCCTCCGGGCAGGTCGAGGAAGCTCCCCGTCACCAGGTCGAAGGCGGTGAACGGCGAGGCGAGGTGGGTCGCGGAGTCGAGGACGGCGAAGCGCCAGCCCCCGTGCTCGAGCAGGGCGCCGCCGGCCTCGCGGCCGAAGCTCGCCGCATAGAAGGAGCGACCGGTCAGGTCGGTGTCGCCGAGCGCGAGGACGTCGTGGTTGCCCATCATGGTCGCGACCGGCATCTCGAGGGCCTTCAGGAGCTCGGCGGCCTTTCTGAACTGGTCCTCTTTCCCCTCGTCGGTGATATCGCCGAGCTGGACGACGAGCTCGGCCCCCGACGAGTTGAGGTCTGCGATCGCCGCCCGGACGAGGGCTTCGGCGCGGGGCGACCCGACGTGGAGGTCGCCGAGGATCCCGAACCTGAAGACGGTGTCCTCGGGGGGTTCGACCGCGGGGATCTCGAGGGGCTCGAACGGCGGGATCTCCGGCATCTCCTCCGGCCACTGGAGCGACGCCCGATCCTCGTCCGACAGTGACCTGAGCCTGTCGCCCTCGTCGATGAGGGAGCCGAGGTGGCCGTCGACCCAGTCGGAGAGCCGGGCCAGGAAGAGGGGACCGAGCGGGTCGTCCCCGAAGGGTCCGACGACCGAGTCGATCCAGGCCGCGTGGAGCGCGACGAGGTCGCGGTCGGGCGTCTTGCCGCGGGCTTCCAGGGTGCCGGCGGCGATCGCGGCCCGGGCCTCGGCGATCTTCGCCGAGGACTCGTACCGGTCGTCCTTGGCCGACCAGCCCTCGAAGACCTTGCTGCGGGCCGTCTCGATGAGCCAGCACGACCGGAGGAGGTCGAGGTAGAGGTCCTCGGGCAGCGCGTCGAGGAGCCGGGAGTCCATGGGCCGGAGGATAGCGGGGGCCGCCCGCTCGCCTGGCCGCGCGAAAAACGTGCGCGCACCGCCTGTTTTCTGCCGATGCTCGGCTGGTCCTTGCGCTGGCCCTCACCGAACGGGGACAATCACCCCACTTCCCCGAAGCGCCGTCGTATTTGCCGCGCCTGGGGGGAGTGTTGCAGTTGAGCATCGCCGACAGAATCGCCGAGGTCCAGCGGACCACCGACTGGGACCAGTACTTCCTGAACATCGCGGCCGAGACGGCGCGCCGGTCGAACTGCGTGCGCCGTCAACACGGGGCGGTGATAGTGCGCAACCGGCGGATCAAGAGCACGGGCTACAACGGAGCGCCGTCCGGCCACCCCCACTGCGACGAAGGAGCGTGCCCGCGGGCCCTGTCCGACACACCGAGCGGCTGGGGACACGACAACTGCATAGCGATCCACGCGGAGGCGAATGCGATCCTGTACAGCTCGCCGGAGCAGCGTGAGGGCGGGAGCATCTACATCACCGGCGTCCCGTGCTTCACGTGCGCGAAGCTGATAGCGAACTCGGGGATCCAAGAGGTAGTAGCGACGGGGGAGCCGTACGAAGATTGGGCCCGGGTCCGTGAGTTCCTACAAGACTGCGGAGTGAGGGTCCGCCTGCTGGCCTGAGTTGCGTACTCGGCGTTGCCGGCCATCGAGTTCCGGTTCTGTCGCGCTACGTGCGACTCATTCGGAACTCAGTGCTTCGTCAGGTCCGCGAACCACGCCAGGCGGTGTTGGTTCGTCCGGCCGACGGCGAGCCCGGCCCCCTCCAGTGCGCCTCTTACGTTTCCCGTCGCGAAGAACGTCGGTACGTGCCGGCCGCGCAGCGGCACCCCTACCACCGACACGAACAGCGTTCCCCCCGGAGCAAGGACCCGCGCCAGCTCGCGGGCCGTCGCTTGCAGGCCCGGCATCACCTGCAGGCCGTTCGTGCACAGGATCGCCCGGAACGTGCCGTCGCCGAACGGCAGGTGGTGCGCGTCCGCTTGCACCACACGCAGGTTCGGCAGGCCCTCCCGCTCCGCCACCAGGGCCGATTCACGCACCATGCCCTCGGCTATGTCCACGCCGACGACCACGCCGGGGTGCGAACGAGCGACCGCCCTCGTGAACCACGCGGTCCCGATCGGCACGTCCAGGATCGGACCACCGCCAGCGACCGCCACGGCGCGGCGCCCCTGCTCCGCCACCAGCTCGTGCAAGCGGCCGCCGCCGAGCAACTTGAAAGAGCCCCGCACGACGAGCGGGTCGTACAGGCGGTGCGCCGCGGCCGAATAGATCCCCGCCACCACTTTCTTCGCACGTTCGCCGGCCACCGTCAGGCCTCCGGCACCAGGTCCTCCAGCCGGCACTCCGCCGGGTCCTTGTCACCGCGCAGGCCCTTGAACGAGGCAGCACGAAGCCGGTGGCCCGACGTCACCTCACGGAACTCCACGCGCGCTACGAGCTCCGGGCGGATCCATTGCGGGTCCTTCAACGGCTTCCCCCACCGGCCCGACGTCAGCCCCGTCGGATCGTCTACGAACGCACACGACGAAGACGTGAGCGATGTCAACGCGGGCAGCAGCTCCTCCAGCGTCTTGTCGGAGAATCCCGTCCCCACCGAGCCCAGGAAATGCAGCCCCTCGTCCGAGTACGCACCCACCAGCAACGAGCCGAACGTCGACGACCTGTTGCCCTCGCCCTTCGACCAGCCTCCGACCACGACGTCGGCCTCCCAGGTCGTCTTGATCTTCAGCCAGTCGCGGCTCCGCTTGCCGGGCCGGTAGAGGCCGGACGCCTTCTTCGCCACGATGCCCTCGATCTTGTTCTCGCGCGCGAACGTGAACAGGGCTTCGCCGGCCCCCTCGGTGCAGTGCGACACCTGCACCTTCTCCGACGGCACGACGAGCTCGTCCAGCAACTCCTTCCGCTCGTGCAACGGGAGCTCCGTCGTCTTACGACCGTCGAGGTAGAGCACGTCGTACACCACGTACGTCACGGGGATCGCCTTCGCAGCGCGCTCGATGTCGCGGGGGTTCTGCAGGTTGATGCGCTGCTGGAGCTTCTCGAACGACGGGCGGCCGCCCGACATCGCGACGATCTCGCCGTCGACGATCGCGTCGACGCAGACGAGCCGCGTGTGCAGGTCGTGCAGCTCCGGATAGCAGACCGTGATGTCGTTGCGGTTGCGCGAGATCAGCGCGGTCTCGTCCGAGGACACTCCCAAGGCCCGGACACCGTCCCACTTCAGCTCGAAGATCCAATCCTCGCGGTCGAACGGCTCCTCGATGAGCGTCGCGAGCATCGGCGACATCTCCGGCAGCGGGTCCGGCTCCGGCCGCTCGTCGGTCTTGAGGAAGACCAGCCAGTCCTTCTTCGCCTCGGTTTTATCGGTGAGCACCATGTGCCACACGCCCTTCAGCCGCTCCCCGGAGAGGCGGAACGTGAGCTTGCCGCGCTCCTGCTCGAGGAGCTCGTACTCGCCGTGGTCGAAGATGCGGACCTCGCCGCCGCCGTAGTTGCCGGCCGGGATCGTCCCCGAGAACGTCCCGTAATCGAACGGGTGGTCCTCGACGTGCACCGCGAGGTGCGGCTTCCCCTTCTTGAGCGGGAGGTTCTTCGGGACCGCCCACGACACGAGGACGGGGACGTCGCCGTTGTACATCTCGAGCCGGAGGTCGAAGTGGAGCCGGCGCGCGTGGTGCTGGTGGATCACGAAGGA
>JALZEG010000124.1 GCA_030862185.1 Actinomycetota bacterium | reverse complement strand
CGACCGGCTCGTGCACGAGGCGCGGTCCTCTCTGGGCTGGCGCGAGCCCGCCGCGCGCTGGGACGGGTTGCGCCGGTTCAAGCGCCGCGAGATGCTGCGCGTCGCGGTTGCGGACGTCGGTGGTGCGGCGGCCGTCGACGTCGTCGGTGTGGCTCTCGCCGATCTGGCCGACGCGTGTCTGGCCGCCGCGCTCGACGACCTCGACGTGCCACTGACCGTGATCGGGATGGGAAAGCTCGGGGGCCGCGAGCTCAACTACTCGTCGGACGTCGACGTGATGTTCCTGCACGACTCGGATCCCGCGGCCGCGGAGAGGGCCTCGGAGCAGCTCATGCGCGCGATCGGCGAGGTCACTCCCGAGGGACAGGCGTTCCGCGTCGACGCGGCTCTGCGGCCCGAGGGCAAGGCCGGGCCGCTGGTCCGCTCGCTCGACTCGTACGTCGAGTACTACGAGCGCTGGAGCAGGCCGTGGGAGCACCTCGCGCTGCTGAAGGCGCGCGTGGCGGCGGGCGACGAGGAGCTCGGCCGGCGGTTCGTCTCGGCGACGCGGGCGTACGCGCACCCGGTGAAGCTCCCTCCCGATGCGCTGTCGGAGATCCGGCACCTGAAGGCGCGCATGGAGAAGGAGCGCGTGCCGCGCGGCACCGACGCCCGACGTCACCTCAAGTTCGGACCCGGCGGGCTCGCGGACGTGGAGTTCTCCGCGCAGATGCTGCAGCTACAGCACGCGCACGACCGTCCCGACCTCCAGGTGGCGGGAACCCTCGACGCGCTGGAGGCTTGCTGGCGCGAGGGGTTGCTGTCGGACGCGGCGGCGCTGCGGCTCGCGGAGGCGTACCGCTTCCTGATGAAGGCGCGCAACCGCATGTTCCTGATGGCGGGCCGGCCGCAGGACGCGTTGCCGGACAAGCCCGAGGGACTGGAGGCGCTCGGGGTGGCGATGGGCTACACGGACCAGCCGCGCCAGGAGATGGAGGAGGACTACCTGCGCCTGACGCGCCGGGCCCGCAAGGTGGCGGAGCGCGTGATCTACGGCTAGACGGCCCGCGCGACCACGAGATAGAAGAGGACGAACACCGCGACGAGCGCGGCGATCGTCAGGATCATCCGCCCCGTGGCCTTGAAGCCCTCCCGGCCGAGCCCGCCCATCACCGCGACGAGCGCGAGCAGCATCGCGACGACCGGCAGGAACTTCACGGCAGCGCGTTCAGCAGCTCTTCCACCGGGGCGCTGTCGTCGGACGAGGTCGCGCGATGCTCGTACAGCACCCTCCCGCCGGGACCGACGACGAGCGCGCCGCCGAGCTGGAGGACGTCCTGCTTGGGGGCCGGGCGGCCCTGGACGTTGCCGGTGAGGAGGCTCTTGATCCCGCGGGCGATCTGTTTCGGCCCGGCGACGTCGAGCAGCTTGCCGCGCCCGAGCTCGAACGCGCGGTGCGTCTCGCGGCGGCGGTCGACGAGGAGCGTGAACGGGATGTGCTGCTTCTCTTTGAAGTCCTTGGCCATCGCGGTCAGGCCCATGCCGACGGCGGCGACGTTGGCGCCCTTGGCCTCGAACTCCTCGTACCGGTCACGCAACTGCGCGACGTGCTGGCGGCAGAACGTTCAGCCGTAATGGCGGAGCCAGACGAGGACGGCGGGACGTTCGTCCCAGAGGGAGCCGAGCCGGACCTCGCGATCCTGACAGTCGAGGAGGACGATGTCCTCCAGGGGAGCCGCAGTCTTCACCCTCGCGATCCTAGGCGAACCCGAGCCAGTCATTTGGCGGCCTCGTCGCGCCCGCTGACGCTACAGGCAAGCGGGTATCGGTTCGAAGGTGACCCGCAGTTCGTGACGTTCGTCGCTGATCTCGGTTCACTGGGTGAACGGCAGGTGAGTAGTTTCCCGTCGGAGCGCGTCTTTTCGATCAAATACCGCGGACACCCCGTCTCCTAGGCCATGCGGCGCACGTCCCGCCGTTCCCTGCGCGCTCCGTTGCGGAAAGCGCCACTGGAACGCGTGGAGATCAGTTTTCGGCGTAGATGCGGTAGCGCAGCGAGAACCACAGGTGCGCGCGCAGGCGCAGGTCGTCCACGTCGCGGGCCCTCTCGTACTCCAGCCGTGGTGGATGACGTCCTACGAACGCGCCCGCTGCAGCGGGAAGTTGTGATCGGCCTCCAGCGGGAGGAGAGCCGCCTCTGGGTTCCTACCGCTGAATCTCGACGCGGCGGCCGCCGGTGACCGGCCTCTGCCACAGGAGCTCGCCCGATCCGCCGTCGAGCGCCACCAACGTCCTCGCGCGCTTGCCCGCGACCGTAAGGAGCAGCTCGCGGCGCCCGCCGCCGTCAAGCTCGACCGCGCCGCCGTAGGCGCCGTAGGGGCCGAGGTTCCTTGCTCCCGTCATCCGGTACGAGCGCGTCCACAGGCTCCTCATCGTCGGTCCGTCGTACGCCGTCACGCGGATGACGTCGCGGCCGGCGCGGGCGAACCCGAGCAGGTCACCCGCCGGCGTGCCTCCGAGCGACCCGAGGACGGGCGCGAGGTTGCGCCGGCGGTAGAGAACGCTTCCGTCGGCTCCGGCAGCGGCGTATTCGATCGTCTTCGGCTCGCCCTTCGTCGGCATCGTGACGAGCACGTACGTGTCGCGCAGCCCGTCGCCGTCTATATCTCCGGCGTTCAGGTAGAAGCCGGAGCTGAAGCAGAAGCCGTCGCACTCCGGGACCTTGCCGACGTGGCTCGTCCGGTACAGCAAGCGGCCGTGCGAGAACGCCTTGAAGCGCGCCCCCGTCCTCTTGCGCGTATGGACGAAGTCGAACGCGCCGATGTCGGTCGTGCCGTCTCGGTCGGCGTCGCCGAGGAGGTAGGGGAATACCCCTTCGGCCTTCCACAGCGGCCGTGGCTTGCGCGCGTCCCAGACCTGGAACACGCGCTCGTTCGTGTTCGGGCGGTCCCAGCCGACGATGATGTCGCGGCTCCCGTCGGCGTTCATGTCGGGCAGGGGCGCCGCCCACGTGTGCCACCCGATACGGGCCGGCGTCCGCCAGATGGTGGCGCCGTCGATGCCCGAGCGCGCCTCGAGATAGGCGTCCTCGCTGTTCTCGTTGCCGGCGATCACGACGTCGTCGCCCCCGAGCCCGTCGACGTCCGGTCCCGCCTGGACCGAGTGGAACCACACCAGGTCCGGCCCGACCTCACCGAGCGACCTCAGCGACCCGTCGGCCGCGTCGAGCACGTAGACCTCGGAGCGAGCGACGGCACGGTCCGGCAGCGCCGCCCTTGCGTAGTCGGTGAGCGCGACGAGCAGCTCCGTCGTCTCGTCGCCGTCCGGCTCGAACTTCTGCAGCGCGGTCGGCGCGTCCGTCCCGGCCACGCCGCCCGTCGCGAGGTTGTACGTGGACGTGAAGGCCCGGGTCCACACCGTCTCGCCGGACGACCCCATTACCGCGTCGAAGGTGAGCCGGTACGTCGGGCTCTCGGCTGACTGGTTGTCGATCTTCGGGAACAAGAGACCGGGCATCCCCTCACCAAGCGAGATCCGAAGGGCGAGGACGGGGAAGCCACCGGAGAACTCGTTCCGGTACGTCCACTGCGTCGACCCTCGAGCTCCGTCGAGGACCTGAGCGCGGTAGTCGCCCGAGAACCCGAACCCGACGAGGTCCATCGTGACGCGCCAGCGCTCGAGGAGGACTTCCCGGGCCCCGTCGGCGTCGAGGTCGTCGATGCCACGGTGCCAGTAGAAGACCAGGCGGTCGTCGTCGGCCTGGACCGACTCGAAGAAACGCCGCGCGTCGGCGTCGCCGCGTTCGAGCGAGCGCTCGACGACGCGGCGGTAGGCGGCGAAGGCCTGCCCGGGGCTCGCCGAGGGCGCGGGATCCGCGGTCGCAGGTGCAGTAGCGGCGAGCGCGGTGACCAGCAGGAGCGCCGCCGTGGGCCTTTTCCCCATACCCCCAGAGTTCGGCAGCGAGGTTGGTGTCCCTCCGTGCCGGCCTTTGCGGCCACGGTCAGTAGCTCTCGGCTAGATGTCGTAGTACAGGTAGAACTCCCAGGGGTGGGGGCGAAGGCGCAGCTCGTCTACCTCGTGGGCCCTCTTGTAGTCGATCCAGTGGTCGATCACGTCTTGCGTGAAGACGCCGCCCTGCAGTAGGAAGTCGTGGTCCGCCTCCAGCGCGTCCAGGGCCGCGTCCAGCGATCCCGGCACCTGCGGCACGTTCGCCAGCTCCTCCGGCGGCAGCTCGTAGAGGTCCTTGTCCATCGGCTCCGGCGGCTCGGTCTTGTTCTTGATGCCGTCGAGGCCCGCCATCAGCAACGCGGGGAACGCGAGGTACGGGTTGCACGACGGGTCGGGACACCGGAACTCGATCCTCTTCGACTTCGGCGACTTCGAGTACAGCGGGATCCGCACCGCCGCCGACCTGTTGCGCTGCGAGTACACGAGGTTCACCGGAGCCTCGTAGCCCGGCACCAGCCGTTTGAACGAGTTCGTCGTCGGAGCGCACAGCGCGAGCAGCGCCGGCGCGTGCTCGAGCAGCCCGCCGATGTACCAGCGCGCGGTGTCGGAGAGCTGCGCGTAGCCGAGCTCGTCCCACATCAGCGACTCGTCGTCCTTCCACAGCGACTGGTGCACGTGCATGCCCGAGCCGTTGTCCTGGAAGATCGGCTTCGGCATGAACGTCACGGTCTTGCCGTGCTTGAGGGCGACGTTCTTGACGACGTACTTGTAGAGCATCAGCCGGTCGGCCATCTCGAGCAGCGCGCCGAAGCCCATGTCGATCTCGGACTGCCCCGCGGTGCCGACCTCGTGGTGGTGCACCTCGACCGGGATGCCGAGGTCCCGCAGCGTCACTACCATCTCCGAGCGCAGGTCCTGGTAGTGATCCATGGGCGGGACCGGGAAGTAGCCCTCCTTGTAGCGAGGCTTGTAGCCGAGGTTCCGGCCCCCCTCCTCGGCCCCCGAGTTCCACACGCCCTCGACCGCGTCGATGTAGTGGTACGACGAGTGCTGGTTCTGGTCGAAGCGGATCGAGTCGAAGATGTAGAACTCGGCCTCCGGCCCGAAGTACGCGACGTCCGCGATCCCGGTCCCCTTGAGGTAGTCCTCCGCCTTGCGCGCGATGTAGCGGGGGTCGCGCGAGTAGAACTCGCCCGTAAGCGGATCCTTCACGAACGCGTGGACGATCATCGTCGGATGCTGGCGGAACGGGTCCATGACCGCCGTGTTCGCATCCGGCACGAGGATCATGTCCGACTCCTGGATCTCCTGGAAGCCGCGGATCGACGAGCCGTCGAAGCCGAAGCCCTCTTCGAACGCCTCCTCGGTGAACTCCTCGAACGGCATCGAGAAGTGCTGCATGAGCCCGGGGAGGTCGGAGAACCGGATGTCTACGAACTGGGCGCCGCTCTGCTGGCCCAGCTTCAGGACGTCGGACGGACTGGCTGCCATGCAACTCCTCCTAGTGGACGGTCTTTCTAGTGGACGGTCTTTAGTCGGTGGGGCCACCCTAAGCGCGCGCCATTTCCCGGCCGTTTCTGACGTGTTACGGATTCGTAACGGGAAGCCCCACGGCTACCAGTCGAACGCTCCCTCTTCGCCGCCCGAGTCCGTGACTTGGCCAATCCCGGTACCGTCGCCTCCCACGACCGCGAGC
>JALZEG010000095.1 GCA_030862185.1 Actinomycetota bacterium | reverse complement strand
CGGTCATCCAGGACTTGTGCCTCAGCTCCACCGCGATCTGGAAGGGCGCGGCCCGCTTCGCGCACTCCAGGACGTATTGCTTGTTCTTGCGCGAGATCACGAACCACGGCGGGAACTGGAACAGCAGCGCGCCCAGCTTGCCCGCGGCCCGCAACGGCTCGAGCGCCGACAGGAACCGGTTCCACACCTCGTCGACCGTGTCGTCGTCGAGGTCGCCCGGGTAGACGTTCTTCTTGCCGTCGGGGCGCGGCAGGTCCTTGTAGAGCGCGTCGGCCTTCGTCGGGTGCTGCGTCAGCAACGAGAACGCCTTGACGTTGAACGTGAAGTCCGGCGGCGTCCGCTCGGCCCAGAGCTCCGAGTTCTTCTCGGACGGCGGGAAGTAGTAAGTGGAGTCGACCTCGACGAGCGGGAACTGCTCGGCGTAGTAGCGGAGGCGGTCCGCCGCGCTCGTAACGCCGGGCGGGTACCAGCCGGACCCGAGCAGCGACTTGTCGGTCCAGGACGCCGTACCAACGAGGATCTCGCCCATGAGCCAATTCTCCCCGCCCGTCTCCCGTCCGGTGGCGAAAAACTTGCGCATTCCGCAAGTTTTCCGCCGGTGGACCGCCCGGCCTTACGCTACCCGCATGACGGATCCATATCGGGCTGCAGGAGTCGACTACGACGTCCTCGACGCGGCCAAGCGCCTCGCCATGGGAGCGGCGCGGGCTACCAGCGGCCAGCTCGAGCAGCATGGGGGCCGGGCCGCCGACGAGTCGCGCGGCGAGCCCGCGTTCGTGTTCTCGCTCGGCGAGGAGAGCTTCGCGTTCGTGCTCGAGTGCCTCGGGACCAAGAGCCTCCTCGCGCGGCAGCACCAGGAGGCCACGGGCGAGGACCACTTCCGGGCGATCGGGATCGACTCCGTCGCGGCGATCGTGAACGACCTGTGCTGCGTGGGCGCGCTCCCGCTCGTGGTCGCCGCTTACTTCGCGACCGGACACCCCGACTGGTACGCCGACGAGGGCCGCTTCGCCTCGCTGGTCGAGGGCTGGCGCGCGGCCTGCGAAGAGTCGGGGGCGACGTGGGGCGGAGGCGAGTCGCCGTCGCTCCCCGGCCTCGTCTCCGAGCGCGACGTCGAGATCGCCGGCAGCTCGGTCGGCCGGATACCCGCGGGGATCGAGCCCATCCTCGGGCAGCGGCTGGCCCCCGGCGACGAGATCGTTCTGATCGCGAGCACCGGGCTCCACGCCAACGGCGCATCTCTCGTGCGCAAGCTCGGGGCCGAGCTACCGGACGGCCTGCGGACGGAGCTCCCGAGCGGCGCGACGCTCGGCGCGGCCGCGCTGCGCGCCTCGGCCGTCTACGCCCCCGTCGTCGCGGCGCTGGTGCGCGCGTCGCTTCCCGTGACCTATCTCAGCCACGTCACCGGCCACGGCCTGCGCAAGCTCATGCGGCCCGACCGCGAGCTGACGTACCGCATCAGCGCGCTGCCCCCCGTGCCCGAGCTCTTCACGTTCATGGCCGAGGCGCTCGGCATGAGCGACTACGACTCGTACGGCACGTTCAACATGGGGGCCGGGTACGCGGTCTACTGCGCCGCGGGCGCGGGCGAGGACGCGGTCTCGGTCGCTCGCGACTGCGGATTCGAAGCGCTCGTAGCCGGCGTCGTCGAGGAAGGGCCCCGCCGCGTGGTCGTCGAGCCACTCGGCGTCACGTACTCGACCGAGGCGCTATCCCTCCGGTAGGTCGCCCACGATCACGTCCGAGCGCGCCGGCACCCGCGTCGTCTCGAACCCCGCCTTAGCTCCCTCCTCGGCGAACACGATCGCGTCGCGCAGCGCGCACCCCTCGGGATCGTTGTTGAAGTACGCGTAGACGTCGTCGTCCGGCCCCCACAGCGCCGCGATCCGCTCGACCCAGGCGCGCATGTCCTCGGTCGAGTAGCAGGGCGCCGGCGGCTCGGTCCCCTGGTGCCACCGGACGTAGCCCCAGTCCGCGGTGCGCCACAGCGGCGTGATCGGCTGCGAGCCGCGATCGGCGAGCACGAACGCCGCCCCCCGCTTGCCCAACAGCTCCTTCACCTCCTCGACGAACCACGTGTCGTGACGGAACTCGACCGCCACCCGCACGTCGTCGGGGAAGAGGCGCAACGTCTCGTCGAGAGCGGAGAGGTCGATCTTCAGGTTGGGTGGAAGCTGCAGGAGAAGGGGGCCGAGCTTCGGGCCGAGCCAGCGCGCGTGCTTCATGAAGCGCTCGACCGGCTCCTGCGGATCCTTCAGCCGCTTGATGTGCGAGAGGTAGCGGCTGAGCTTGACGCCGACCACGAAGTCGTCCGGGGTGCGTTTGCGCCACGACTCGAAAGCCGACTCCTTCGGCAGCATGTAAAAGGAGTTGTTGAGCTCGACCGTCTGGAAGCGCTCCGCGTAGTGCTCCAGCCACGCTCGCTGCGGGACACCCGCGTAGAAGCGATCCTTCCAGTGTTTGTACTGCCAGCCCGACGTGCCGATCAGCAACGCCAAGTCAGCCGTCCGTGGATAGGTCGGGCACACCTTCGAACGTCGTCGACGGGTCCGCGTAGAGACGGCGGGGTATGCGCCCGGCCCCCCGCGCGAGCCGTCCCGCCTCCACCGCCTTGCGTATCGCCTCGGCCATCGCCACCGGCTCCCGCGCGCGCGTGATCGCGCTCGCCACGAGCACGGCGTCGCAGCCGAGCTCCATCGCCAGGGCGGCGTCGGACGCCGTGCCGACGCCCGCGTCGAGGACCACCGGCACCCCCGCCGACTCGACGACGATCGCGAGGTTGTAGGTGTTCCGGATCCCCATGCCGCTCCCGATCGGCGACCCCAGCGGCATCACCGCGGCGCACCCGATCTGCTCGAGCCGGCGCGCCACCACCGGGTCGTCGTTCGTGTACGGGAGCACGACGAAGCCGAGGTCGACGAGCTCCTCCGCCGCGACGAGCAGCTCGGCCGGATCCGGCAGCAGCGTCTTGTCGTCGCCGATGACCTCGAGCTTGATCCAGTCCGTGGCGAACGCCTCGCGCGCCAGCTGCGCGGTCGTCACGGCGTCGCGAGCGGTGAAGCACCCAGCGGTGTTCGGCAGCACCTTGCAGCCCGCGCGCTCCATCACGTCGAGCACCGAGCCGCGCGCCGAGGGGTCGACGCGTCGCAGGGCGACGGTGGCGATCTCAGCCCCCGAAGCCACGAGCGCGCCTTCGAGGGCCTCGAGGCTCGACGCGCCGCCGGTTCCCATGATCAGCCGCGACGAGAAGCTCTCGCCCGCGATCACGAACGGGTCGTCCATCACCCACCCCCGATCGCGGCGAGGATCTCGACGCGGTCTCCGTCCGCGACCGCCGTGGACCCCCACGCGCTGCGCGGCACGACCTCGCCGTTGACCGCAGCGGCGACGCCGCGACCGGACGGATCGTGACCGAGCTCCGCGATCAGGTCCGCCACGGTCGTGCCCTGCTCGACCGCGCGCGGCGCGCCGTTGACGAGCGCGCTCACGCCGCGTTCCCGAAACGCGTCGGGAGGAACGGCGCAGCCCAGTCCGGGACCGAGCCGTCGGCGACGCAGGCCGCGATCGCGTCGGCCGTCACCGGCGTGAGCAGGACGCCGTTGCGGTAGTGACCGGTCGCGAGCAAAAGGCCCTCGACGGTAGACGGCCCGATCAAGGGCGCGTTGTCGGGTGTCCCCGGCCGCAGCCCCGCCACCGCCTCGGTGAGCTCCAGCTCCGCCGTTCCGGGGAGCAATTCGTACGCCGCGCGCAGCAGCTCGTACACGGCTCCGGCCGTGACGGTCGTGTCCCAGCCGCGCTCCTCGACCGTCGCGCCCACGACGACGCGGCCGTCCGCGCGCGGGACGAGGTACGCGTCGACGCCGCGCAGGTTGCGGCGCGCGAGGACGTCGCCCTTCAGATGGAGCAGCTGGCCTTTGACCGGACGGACGCCCGGCATCGTGCCCGGTGGGAGCCCCTCGATCGACCCCGACCAGCTCCCGGCCGCGAGCACCACCGCCGCGCACGCGATCGCGCCCTCGGCCGCGGTCGTAACCGCGTCCACGCGCTCCCGCGCCACCTCGACGCTCTTGACGGTGTCCACGGAGATCGTCACGCCGGCGCGCTCGCAGGCGCGCGTCAGCGCGTCCAGCAGCGCGCGGTTGTCGACCTGGTGATCGCCCTCGACGAGGATCCCGCCGCGTACGTGCGGCGCAAGCGCGGGCTCCTCGCGGCGCGTCTCGCGTCCGTTCAGCCTCTGCACGTCGAGGCCGAGCCCGGACTGGAACCGGTAGAGCTCGTCGAGCGCCCGGCTCTCGTCCGCGTCCAGGGCGACCATCAACGTTCCGCATTGCCGGTAGCCGGTGTCGAGCCCGGACGCCTCCTCGAGCTCGGCCACGAAAGCCGGATAGCGACGGCTCGACTCGAGGTTCAGCGCGAGCAGCGGCTCCTCGCCGTAGTGGACCTCGGTGACGGGGGCCAGAAGGCCGGCGGCGGCCCACGTAGCGCCGCGGCCCCCGCTGGAATCGAAGACGCGCACGGTCGCGCCGGCCCGGGCGCACCTCCAAGCGACGCCGAGGCCCACGGCGCCGCCTCCGACGACGACGACGTCAGGAGCGGCTGCCATATCGGAACCAGTATAGGAACGGCAAAAACGAAGGATCAGACGGTCGGGACGCCGTTCGCCGCGAGGATGGCCGCCTCCGTGGCGCGCTGGAGGCGACGGATCACCGACGTCTCGTTCAGCTCGAGCTTCTTCTCCAGGTGGACGACGGTGCCGGTCTCGGGCCTGGACGTGAACTCGAGTTGGTCGACGAGCGCGGCCATGAGGAAGACCCCCCTGCCGCTCTCCTCCGCCAGGCCCGCCGCGTTCACGCGGTCGACGGACTCGTGGTCGAAGCCGGAGCCGGAGTCGACGACGCGGATCACGCAGTCGTCCTCGATGATCGCGACGGTCACCACGTACTCGTTACCGGTCCCTACCGCGTGCTTGAGGACGTTCGTGCAGGCCTCGGTGACCGCGAGCTCGACGTCTCCGACGCAGTCGCCGGCCACGCCCAGCTCGACGAGAGCGTCCCGGCAGATGTGCCGGACCATCGGGACGCTTTCTTCGTCGCGGGGCAGGCCGAGGGAGAAGTGAATCTCCATGGTGTCGTTCTTCCCCCGCCGCGCGGCTGCAAACGCAAGCAAGCAAGCAGCAGCTTCAGGCTGCCTTGAAGACCTTCCGGAACGCCTTGAGCGCGGTCTCGACGTCCTCGGCCGAGACGTCGCGGTGGGTCACGAGCCGCATCGCGTCGTCGGCGAGCGCGATCGTGACGACCCCCTGCTTGCGCACCTCCTCCACCACCTCGGGGCCGCGCAGCCCGAACGGGCGCAGGTTCACGTAGACCATGTTCGTCTCGACGTCGCCCGGAACGACTGCTTCGGGATGTATGTCGGCCAGTCCCTCCGCGAGCCTCCGCGCGTTCGCGTGGTCCTCCGCGAGCCGGTCGACGCCCGTCGTCAGGGCCACGCGCGCGGCCGCCGCTATCACTCCGACCTGGCGCATCCCGCCGCCGAGCCGCTTCCTCAGCCGCCGCCCCTCCGCGATCCGCTCGCGCGTCGACAGGACCATCGAGCCGATCGGCGCCCCCAGACCCTTCGAGAAGCAGAAGCTGACGGTGTCGGCGCACGCGGCCCACTCGCTCGCACGCATGCCGGTGGCAGCCTGCGCGTTGAACAGGCGCGCGCCGTCGAGATGCACGCCGACGCCCCGCTCCCGGCACACGGCGGAGATCGCGCGCGCCGTCTCGAGCGGGAAGACGCGGCCCCCGGACGAGTTGTGGGTGTTCTCGATAGCGACGACGGCCGTGCGCGGGTTGTGCTCGCTCCCCGGCCGGATCGCCGCCGCCACCTGCGCCTGAGAGATCACGCCCTCGACCCCCGGCAGCGGCCGGGCGACGAGCCCGAGGTGCGCGGCGACCGAGCCGCCCTCGTAGTGGAGGAAGTGCGCGGCAGACTCGCAGACGACCTCGTCGCCCGGCCGCGCCATCGACCCGAGCGCGACCTGGTTGCCCATCGAGCCCGTGGGGACGAACAGCCCGGCCTCCTTGCCGAGCAGGTCCGCGGCGAGCTCCTGCAGCTCGTTGACGGTCGGGTCGTCGCCGAACACGTCGTCGCCGACCTCGGCCTCGGCCATCGCGCGCCGCATCTCCGGCGTGGGCCGGGTCACGGTGTCCGAACGCAGGTCGATCATCCGAAGAACACCTCCGCGGTCTCGTACAGCGAGGGGTCCAGGGTCTTGAGGGTCCCGACGGCGTCGGCGATCGGCACGCGCACGATCTCCGTTCCCTGGAGGGCCACCATCTTGCCGTAGTCGCGGTCCTCCACCGCGTCGATAGCGGCGATGCCGAAGCGCGTCGCGAGCACGCGGTCGAACGCGGTCGGGGTCCCGCCGCGCTGGATGTAGCCGAGGATCGTCACGCGCGTCTCGAACCCGGTTCTCTCCTCGATCTCCTTCTCGAGCCTCACGCCGATGCCGCCGAGCCTCACGTGGCCGAACGCGTCGGTCTCGGAATCCTGCGTGACGTCCGAGTCCTCGTCGCGCGGCCGCGCCCCCTCCGCGACGACGACGATCGTGGACTTGTGGCCCATCCGGTGCCGGTGCCGGATGTGGTCGCAGACCTGCTCGATGTCGTAGGGGCGCTCGGGGACGAGGATCGTCGTCGCGCCGCCGGCGATGCCCGCGTACGTCGCGATCCACCCCGCGTGGCGGCCCATGACCTCCAGGACAATCACGCGGTTGTGCGACTCCGCCGTCGTGTGGAGGCGGTCGATCGCGTCGGTGCAGATCTGGACTGCGGTGTTGAACCCGAAAGTGAAGTCGGTCGCGTTGAGGTCGTTGTCGATCGTCTTCGGCACCCCGACGACGTTGACGTCCTCGGACGCGAGCTTCGCGGCCACCCCGAGCGTGTCCTCGCCGCCGACGGCGATCAGCGCCGAGATGTTCTCGGCCGCGAGGCTCTCCTTGACCCGCTCGACCCCGCGCTCCTCCTTGAAGGGGTTCGTGCGCGACGACCGCAGGATCGTCCCTCCCCGCGGGAGGATCCCCGACGTGGTGTCGCGGGTGAGGTCCATCACGTCGCCGACGAGGACGCCCCTCCACCCGTCGCGGAAGCCCACGATGGCGTGCCCGTACTGGTTGATCCCCTTGCGGACGACCGCGCGGATCACCGCGTTCAGCCCCGGACAGTCACCGCCGCCGGTCAGGATGCCGATGCGCGCCACTCGTTCCCTCCCGCATAAAAAGCCTCAATCCGGCCATCTCCGCTTCCGACACACAATAGGTGAGCATCCCCCGCAGGAGCGCAGTACACGCAGCCGCGGCCGC
>JALZEG010000081.1 GCA_030862185.1 Actinomycetota bacterium | reverse complement strand
GGCGTCGCCTGGGCGGGGATCCTGCTCGCGACCGGTGGGGCCGCGGTCGTCGGCGGCGGTTCGCTCGGGGGCTCGAGCCTCGACGGCAACCTCCTGGCCGTGGCCGGCGCGGCGACCGCGGGCGGGTACGTGATGGCCGGCCAGGTCGCGCGGCGGACGCAGGGGATCCTCGAGTACGCGGTGGTGACCTACGGCGTCGCGGCGGTGCTGCTGGCGGTCGTGTGCCTGGTGGCGGGCGTCGACCTGGTGGGCTTCCCCGCGGGGACGTGGTGGGCGATCGCAGGGCTGGTCGTCGGGCCGCAGCTGCTCGGCCACACCGTCATCAACCTCGTTCTCTCGGACATCGACGCGACGACGGTGTCGGTGACGATCATGGCCGAGCCCGTCATCGCGACGGCGCTCGCGTTCGTCCTGTTCGACGAGGCCCCCACGTGGCTGCTGTATCCGGGCGGCGTCGCGATCCTCGCCGGGATCTACATGGTCTCGGCCGCGCGCCGCGAGCCGGTCGTGATCGTCGAATGACGCCGGAGCGGTGCCTGGTGATGGGCATCGTCAACCGCACGCCGGACTCGTTCTACGACGGGGGCCGGATGGCTCTCGACGCGTCCGTGAAGCACTCCGTCGCGCTCGTCGAAGAGGGCGCAGACCTGCTGGACCTGGGCGGCGTGCGGGCGGGCCCAGGACTGGACGTCGGTCCGGACGAGGAGCGGGAGCGCCTCCTGCCGCTCGTCCGGGCACTCGCTCGGGAAGTCGACGTGCCGCTCTCCGTCGAGACGCACCGCGCGGGCGTCGCCCGCGACGCGATCGACGCGGGCGCGCGCGTCGTCAACGACGTCACCGGTCTTTCGGACCCGGAGCTTGCGGCAGTGGTCGCGGAGACGAAGACGACGCTCGTCGTGATGCACCACGGCGGGCAGATCAGGGGCCGGCCGCGCAACCCGCGCTACGAGGACGTCGTGGCGGCGGTGCGCGACGACCTCCTGGTGCTGGCCCGGCGGGCGGAAGCCGCCGGCGTCGACCCCGCGCGCATCGTTGTCGACGCGGGCCTCGACTTCGGCAAGAACACGTGGCACTCCTTAGAGCTCGTCCGCCGCACGTCGGAGCTCACGACGCTCGGCTATCCGCTGCTCGTGGCGCCGTCGCGCAAGGACGTGGTGGGCGAGACGCTCGACCTCCCGCCGGACGACCGGCTGGAGGGGACCCTGGCACTGGTCGCGCTGTCGGTATCGGGCGGCGCGTCGATCGTGCGCGTGCACGACGTCCGCGCGACCGTCCGGACCGTGCGGATGACGGAGGCGGTGATGGGCCGCCGGAGCCCCGCCGCTCCGGTGCGGGGCCTGTGGGAGTGACCTGCTGCGGCTCCCCGTTATGCGCTCCGGCGCGCCCGCCGCTTGGTACCTTTCCCCCATGACAAAGCGCGTGCTGATCGTGGAAGACGAAGAGGCCGTCAGGGAGCTCGAGAAGTTCATCCTCGAGACGCAGGGCTACGAGGTGATGGAGGCGAGGGACGGCCTCGAGGGTCTGGCGAAGGCCGAGTTCCGCAAGCCCGACCTGATCCTCCTCGACCTGATGATGCCTGACGTCTCCGGGGGCCGCATGTACGACGAGATGATGCAGCACCCCGCGACCTCGGGCATCCCGATCATCGTCGTCACGGGAAAGCCCGACGCGCACGAGATCTTCGACGACCAGATCGGGCCGGACAACGTGATCATGAAGCCGTTCGAGGCCGATACGCTGCTGGGCCGTATACGCCAGCACATAGGCGACCCCGAGTAGCGCCTCGATGGCGCCCCTCGTCGTCCTCACCGGCGTCCTCGGGCTGATCTTCGGAAGCTTCGGGACCGTCGCCGCCTGGCGCATCCCGCGGCGCGAGAGCATCGTCACCGGGCGCAGCCACTGCCCGAGCTGCGGCGCGACGATCACCTGGCTCGAGAACGTCCCCGTGCTGAGCTGGCTGTTCCTGCGCGGGCGCTGCCGCCACTGCGGCAACCCGATCTCCGTTCGCTACCCGCTGATCGAGCTGGCGACGGGGTTCCTGTTCGCGCTCAGCGCGGCGAAGTTCGAGTGGTCGGTCGAGACGTTCGTCTACGCGGCCTTCTGCTGGGTGCTGGTCGTGCTGACCGTCATCGACCTCGACACGAAGCTGCTGCCGAATCGCATCGTCTACCCGGCGTTCGTCGCCGGGTGGGCGGGCCTGGTGGCCGCCGCGATCGTGGCGGAGGACACCGACCGCCTCCTCGACGCGGCGATCGGGGCCGGCATCTTCGGCGGCACGTTCTTCCTCATCGCCCTGGTCGTGCCGCGCGGCATGGGCTTCGGCGACGTCAAGCTGGGGTTCGTGCTCGGGACGTTCCTCGGGTTCGGCAGGCTCGGCCTGGTCCCGCTCGGGATGTTCCTCGCGTTCCTCACCGGCGCGGTCACGGGGGTCGCCGTCATGCTGGCGAGCGGCGGCAACAGGAAGATGCAGATCCCCTTCGGGCCGTTCCTCGCTCTCGGGACCGTCCTGGCGATCTTCGCGGGAGACCCTCTGCTCGACTGGTACCTGGACCTGCTCTAGCCCGCGTCCCTCTCCGGCTGCGCCTCGAGCTCCTTGAAGTGCGTCCTCACGTAGTCCGTGAGGCGGAGGTCCGGCGCGACGTGCAGCTTGCGGCGGATGCGCGCCTTGTGGCTGCGGACGGTCCCCGGCCTGATGCCGAGACGCCGCGCGATGTCCTGCTCGGTCCTGCGGTGCGACAGGTGGACGAGGATGTCCCACTCCCTGCCGGTGAGACCCCGCGCCAGCGACGAGGCGCCGAGGCCGTGACGCCTCGGATCGTCCGCGCGCCACAGCTGGTTGCCCCCGGACTCCTTCGCGCGGTGCAGCGCCGTGTGGACGCGCGCCATGAGGTCCTCCGCCGCGTGTCCGTGCTGCAGCTCCGCGATGCCGACGGAGACCGTCACCTTCCCGCCCATCCACCGCATCGCCTCGACCGCGTCGCGGCATCGCTCGGCGACCACGGCGGCCGTGGGCAGATCGGTGTCGGGAAGGATGACCGCGAACTCGTCGTCGCCCATGCGGTACATCGAGTCCGACACTCGCAGCAGGGACCCGAGCACGGACGCGATCTCGGCGAGCAGCGCGTCGCCCGACGCGTGGCCGTGCAGCTCGTTGACCTTGCCGAGCTCGTCCACGTCGGCGAGGAGGACGGCCAGAGAGGAGTTGCTGCGCGACGCGCGCGCCACCTCTTCGCGGAGCCTGCTCTCGAACCCGTTGAGCTTGCCGATGCCCGACGCGTCGCCGGGATGGTAGCGCCGCCGATGCCGCGCGGCCACGCCGACGCGCGCGATGAACTCACGCGCCTCGAGCGGCTTCGTGATGTAGTCCACGGCGCCGTTCTCGAGACCCTTCACCTTGTCCTCCGGAGAAGACAACGCGGAGACGAACACGACGGGTATGTCCTTGGTCACGGGGTCTCCCGACAGTGCGGTCAAGACCTCGCTGCCGTCCATGCCGGGCATCATGATGTCGAGGAGGATCACGTCGGGAGAGTGCGTCGACGCGAGCGCGAGGCACTCCTGGCCGCTGGCCGCCAGGATGACGTCGAAGCCGCCGTGGTCGAGCTGGACGTTCGCGAGCGCGCGCAGGTCCGGGTCGTCGTCGACGACCAGGACCAAGGGTTTGTCCTTCGATCGGGCGAGCGATGGCGGCATCCGGGGTGCTCCAAGTCCTCGTATTGCCACAAACCTCGCACGCCGGGGCTTCCGAAGGAATGAACCGAACGGGCTATTTGCCCTAAGCAGAAAGACCTAGACGCCGTTCCACAGCGACGGC
The DNA here is from genome assembly GCA_030862185.1 of Actinomycetota bacterium. Classification (GTDB taxonomy): domain Bacteria; phylum Actinomycetota; class CADDZG01; order CADDZG01; family WHSQ01; genus JALZEG01. Next base: position 1,446 of record JALZEG010000081.1, on the reverse strand, counting down.
AGCCGCCTTACGATGAGCGCATGGACCACGAGGAGTCGCCCGGCGACGAGGGCGCGCCGATCAACGAAGAGGAGCGCGAGCTCCTCCAGCAGGACCTCACCGACGTCCAGGTGCTCAAGGAGCTCCTCGGCCCCCGCGGCCTCAAGGGCGCGGTCTTCTTCTGCCCGGATTGCGACGAGGACCACTTCCTCGGGTGGGACCTCCTCGCCGGTAACCTCAAGGAGCTGCTCGAAGAGGGCGAGTCGCCGGTCCACGAGCCGGCGTTCAACCCCGACCCGCACGAGTACGTGTCGTGGGACTACGCCCGCGGCTTCCTCGACGGCTACGAGTCGTTCGAGGAGGAGGAGATCGGGGACCTCACGAACCGGATCATCCTCGAGCTGCGCGACCGCGGCTGGAGGGTCGACGAGGTCAAGGGGATGCTCGCCGCGGTCGGTCTCCAGGTCCCCGGCGACGAGGCGGGCGACGCGAGCCCGGACGGCTCCGGACCGCAGCAGTAGCCGTGCGGATCATCGCCTTCGCGAACCAGAAGGGCGGCGTCGCGAAGTCGACCTCGACGCTCGCGATCGCGGCCGCGCTCGCGGAGCGGGGGCGGAGCGTTCTCGCCGTCGACATGGATCCGCAGGCCGCGCTGACGTACTCGCTCGGCGTCGACCCCGACGAGCTCGACGAGACCGTCAACGACGTCCTCGTGCGAAGGCTCCCCCCCGAGAAGGTCGTGATCGCGCGGGAGGTCGACCTGGTTCCCTCGAACATCGACCTCGCGGGGGCCGAGGCCGTCCTGCTGGCGAAGACCGGCAGGGAGTACGCGCTGCAGCGCGCGCTGCGCGAGCTCGACGGCAGGTACGACTACGTCCTGATCGACTGCCCGCCGTCGCTGGGGATCCTGACGATCAACGCGCTGACGGCCGCGGGCGAGGTCGTCATCCCGTTGCAGTGCGAAGCGCTCTCGCACCGCGGGGTCGGGCAGCTGCTCGAGACCATCGGCGACATCCGGCACTTCACCAACGACGCGTTGAAGGTGACGGGCGTGATCCCGACGTTGTTCGACGGGCGCACGAAGCACGCGCAGCAGGTCCTCGCGGACGTGGGGGGGCGCTACGACGTCCCGGTGCTCGAGCCGCCGGTCAAGAAGTCGATCCGTTTCGCCGAGGCGTCGCAGGCGGGCCGTTCGATCATCGCGTTCGCGCCGGCGCACCCGGGGGCCGATGCCTACCGGGCCCACGCCGCGTATCTCGAGGAGAACCGGCCGTGAGCGGCTCGGCGCTCGCGGAGGACTTAGCGTGACGGGGCCGGAGTCCTCGCCGCCGGGGAAGCACGCGCTCTACAGCGGGGCGGAGGAGAGGCCGCCGTTCTCGTGCACGGTCGAGTGCTCGTCGTGCCGCGAGGAGACGCGGGTCAACTACCTGGAGCTGGCCGCGCTGCTGTTCCCGGTGCACTTCCACG
>JALZEG010000076.1 GCA_030862185.1 Actinomycetota bacterium | reverse complement strand
CGCGTACCTTCGGGTGAGCGTGACCGACGGCCATCGTGCCGAAGCCGTTGTGGAAGTCGACGTAGGTGTGACCGTCGACGTCGGTGACGGTGCTCCCGCGGCCCCCGGTGAGATAGATCGGATACGGATCTCCGGCCTGGAACGACGACGCGACGCCGAACGGCATCGCGGCCGCGGCCCGCTCGTAGAGCTCGCGCAAGCGCGGCGTCCTCTCTTCGAAGCGGACGGTCTCGGCGCGCAGGATCGCGGCGGCCCGCGCGGACTTCGAGGTGTCGGCCATGAACGCCAGCGTAGCCGCCGTTCGCGGCGAGGGTTTGGCCGTATCGTCTAAACATGCTCATGGCCATCTGCCACTCGGCAGAAGACGGCTGGACCGAGATCGACGACCTCGAGCGCGTCTCGGACCTGCGGACGACCGAGGGCGTGCTGCTGTGGGCGGAGACCGACGTGTCGACGCTGACCCCGGAGGACATCGCGACGATCGCGGAGGAGTTCGAACTGCACCCGCTCGCGGTCGAGGACGCGGTGCACGCGCGCCAGCGGCCGAAGCTGGAAGTCTACGAGAACCACATGTTCGTGGTGTTCGACCAGCTCGACCACGTCGACGACCAACTAGAGGCAACGCAGATCGCGTGCTTCGTCGGCGAGCGCTACGTGTTGACGCTTCACGCGGGGGCCACGCGCAGCATCGCGATCGCGAAGAAGCGGTGGGCGCGGGCGCAGCACGAGCTCGGGGAAGGACCGGCTTACCTCCTCCACACATTGCTCGACTCGATCGTGGACGACTACCAGGCGATCGCGGACGCGCTCGAGGAGCGCGTCGAAGAGCTCGAGGAGCTCGTGCTCGAACATCCCGGCGCTCCGGTCTCCCGCCAGCTCTACTCGGTCAAGCAGAAGGTGTCGCGGCTGCGGCGCTACGCGCTGCCGGTCGCGCGCATCCTCGAGGGCGTCAAGGGACACCCCCGGACGCCGGCGGACGCGCTCGCGCACTTCGGCGACATCCACGACCACACGCTGCGGATCGCCGACCAGGTGCGGAACGTCGACGACCTCAGCCAGGCCGTGCTCGACCTGACGAGGGCCGAGCAGGCCTACTCGCTCAACGAGGTGACCAAGCGCCTGACGGGGTGGGCGGCCGTCATCGCGGTCCCGACGTTCATCGCGAGCGTGTACGGGATGAACTTCGCGCTCGTTCCCCACGAAGGCCGGATCTTCGGCTTCTGGTTCGCGGTCGCGCTGATGACAGTCAGCGGGACCACGCTCTACGTGTTCCTCAAGAAGCGGGAGTGGATCTAGCCGCCCCTTGGTAGGCTCGGCGCCATGGCTGAAGGAAAGCAGAAGAAAGTCACGCAGCGGATCACGCTCGACGTCTACCTGACCGCCCCCGACGCGAAGCCGCGCAAGAGCCACGGCGGCGAGCTGAAGCGCCTCCAGAAGCTCGGCTTCCGCGAGGTCGACAGGCGCCTCGGCGCGCGCGAGGACCTGGTCCGGGTCACGCTCGAGCGCGAGGTCGACCGCTACCCGGGCGTCCCCCTACCCCCGGTCCCCCCGCACATCCTGTAGCGATGGCGCGCCGCCTCGTCGCCCTTCTCACCGTTGCGCTCCTGGGCGCCGCGGCGTGCGGCGACTCCGACGATTCGGATCCGGCCGCCGGCGGCGGCGGCGCGGCCGCGTCCACGACGGTGCGCGCGACCGACTTCGCCTTCGACCCGACGGAGATCGAGGTCGACCCGGGCGGGGAAGCCGAGGTCACGTTCGTGAACGCCGGCAACGTCACGCACTCGTTCACCGCCGAGGACCTCGACGTCGACGTCGAGACCGAGTCGGGCCAGGAGACGACCGCGACGTTCGCGGCGCCCGACGAGGACGCCACGGTCGAGTTCGTCTGCCGCTTCCACCCCTCGCAGATGACGGGCGAGATCACCGTCGGCGGCGGCTCGGGCGGCGAAGGCGGGGGCTCGGGCTCGGAAGACGACTTCGACTACTGAGCCCGGCGCACTACCAGGACCCGTAGCGCGCGTTCCTGCCGACGAACGGGTTGCGCTCCTTCTCCTTCCCGACGGTCGTCGCCTCTCCGTGGCCGGGATAGACCGGCGTCGAGTCGTCGAACGCGAGGAGCTTCGACTTGATCGCGTCGAGGAGCATCTGCGTGTCGCCGCCGGGCAGGTCCGTCCTCCCGACGGACCCAGCGAAGAGCGCGTCGCCCGAGAAGAGAGCGTCCGCACCGACGAGCGAGATCGACCCCGGCGAGTGGCCGGGCGTGTGCACGACCTCTAGCTTCGTCCCGCCCGCCGTCAGCACGAGGCCCTCGTCCGCGCCGGCGTCGATCTCGGGGGGCGGAGGCAGCTCGACGCCGAGGAACAAGCGGCCCGACTCGTGCCACCAGTCCAGGAGAAACCGGTCGTCGTCGTGGAGGTGGAA
>JALZEG010000039.1 GCA_030862185.1 Actinomycetota bacterium | reverse complement strand
GCGCCGCAGCTCGCGCGCGAGCTCGAACGAGATCAGCGCGCCGAGGCTGTGGCCGAAGAACGCGAAGGGGCTCTCGAAGCGGTCCTTCAGCACGACCGCGAGCTCCTCGACGAGCGGGAAGACGCTGCGGAAGGGCTCCTCCTTCAGCCTCCACTCGCGGCCCGGGAGCTGGACCGCCTGCACCTCGACGTCCGGGGGCAGGACGTCGCTCCACGTCCGGTAGGTCGCCGCGCTGCCTCCGGCATAGGGGAAGCAGAAGAGCCGCACGCGCGGATCCTGGTTCGGCCGCGCCACCACGGTCCAGCGATCGGCGCTCACGAGCCTCTGACCTCCGCGGCGATCGCCGCGAGCCTCGCCTCGAAGAGTTGCGCGAGCCGTTCGATGGAACCCTCGTCGTGGCGGTTGCGGCTGTAGGTCCACTGCATCTGCAGACGGTTGCGGGCTACCGACGCGTTCACCTCGAGGACGTGAGCGCGCGGCATGAGCGGGCTCATCGACGGTCCGGTGTCGCCAAAAGTCGGAGCGAACGTCCCCTCCGCGTAGGCCGAGTCGATCCTGCCGAAGTAGTTGAACGCCATCTCCGGCCGGGCCGCGTCGGCGAGCCTCTTGCCCTCCTCGGTCATGAAGCGCAACGGGCCGTAGCCGAAGCCCTTGTTCGGGACCGCGGCAAGCGCCGCCTTCGTCTTCTCGAGGCTCGCGCGGAGATAGTCCTCGTCCAAGGAGACGTAGAACGGATACAGCGTCGTGAACCAGCCGACGGTGGCGAACAGGTTCGTGCCCTCGAACACCTCGTCCCGTCCGTGCCCTTCGAGATTGACCAGGATCCCCGGCGACCCCTTCCACTCCTGGACGGCGAGCGCCAGCGCGCCGACCAGCACGTCCATGATCTGAGTGCCGAGCGCCGAGGGCGCCTCTTGCAGCAGGACCGACGTGATCCCGGCGCCGAGCGGCGCGTGGAGCGTCTCTGCGGACCCGACATCGTTCGGCCCGTCGGTCCGGTCTACCGGCAGCGGGTCGACGTCCGACGGCGCGACGGAGAGCCAGTGGTCGAGCTCGCGCAGGAGCAACGGCGAGCGCGAGTACCCCTCCATCTGCTGCGCCCACCACTTGAACGACGTCGACTTCGGCGGGAGCTTCGCCTCGCCCTTCCGCTGGAGGGCCCGGCAGAGGTCGTGCAGGTCCTCGATCAGGATCGGCCACGACACCGCGTCGACGCACAGGTGGTGCGCGACGAGCAACAAGCCCGGGACGTGCGGCGGCGACCGGTCGAACATCGCGGCACGCAGCAGGGGTCCGCGGGAGAGGTCGAAGCTGCGCTGCACGCGCGTCGCGTGCTCGAGGAACGCCGCCGCCTCCTGCTCGGGAGGCACGCCCTTGAAGTCGATCAGCTCGAACGGCGCCTCTTCGGGGAGGCCGCCGACGTACTGGCGCCACTCGACGCCGTCCCTCGTGTAGCGCGCCCGGAGGACGTCGTGCTGCGCCAGCAGGAGGCCGACCGCCTCGCGCACGGTCTCCGGCGTCAGCTCCGGGTCGAGGTCGACGGCCATCGCCTGGTTGAAGTGGTGCGGCTCGGGCGGGTCCTGTTCGAAGAACCATCGCTGGATCGGCGTGAGCGGTACGGGCCCGGTCACGAGACCCTGCTCCGGCGCCACCGACGACGTCTGCTCGTCGAGCAGCGAGAGGTCGTAGATCGTCTGCGCCTGGAACATCTGCTTCGCCGTGAGGTGGATGCCCTCCTCCGCGGCGCGGGCGACGATCTGGATGATCAAGATGGAGTCGCCGCCGAGCTCGAAGAAGTTGTCGAAGATCCCCACGCGCTCGAGCCGCAGCACGCTCTTCCAGATCTCGACGAGCTTCTTCTCGGTCTCGGTGCGCGGCGGCTCGAACTTCGTCTGAAGGTCGGGCCGCGCGGCCTCCGGCGCGGGGAGCGCGGCGCGGTCGACCTTCCCGTTCGGCGTCAGCGGCAGCTCGGCCATCGGGACGAAGGCGCCGGGGATCATGTAGTCGGGCAGCGTCGTGCCGAGATGGGCGCGCAGCTCCGTGACGGTGGGTGCCGGATCGCGCGGGACGTAGTAGGCGGCGAGCCGTTTGTCGGACGGCGACTCCCCGCGCGCGTCGACCACGGCCTCCCGGATCACCGGATGCGACGTCAGCGCGTTCTCGACCTCGCCCAGCTCGATGCGGAAGCCGCGCACCTTCACCTGGTCGTCGGCGCGGCCGAGGAACTCCAGGACCCCGTCGCGCGTCCAGCGGCCGAGGTCACCGGTGCGGTACATGCGCGCACCGTCCCGCGCCAACGGGTTCGGGAGGAACCGCTCCGCAGTCAGGTCCGGCCGGCCCAGGTATCCCCGCGCGAGCCCGGCCCCCGCGACGAACAGCTCGCCCGGTACTCCGACGGGGACCGGCTCGAGGTTGCGGTCGAGCACGTAGATCGCCGTGTTGGGGATCGGGCGCCCGATCGGAGGCGACTGCAGCGTCGCGGCGGGCGCGTACGGCACCTCGTACCAGCTGCAGCCGATCGTCACCTCGGTCGGCCCGTAGCCGTTGAAGACGCGCCGCTGCCGGGCCCACTGCTGCGCGAGGTCGCCGGGAAACACCTCGCCGGCGACCACCAGAGCGCGCAGCTCCGGCAGGTCGTTCGAGGGCAACGCGGCGAGCGACGACGGCTGGAGGCTTGCGACGGTGATTCCCTGCTCGGACATGAAGCGGAACAGGTCCGGCCCGGGTAGCAGGTCGGCGCGGGAGCCGAGGCAGAGCCTGGCTCCCCCGGCGACGGCCATGGCGACGTCGAACACCGACGCGTCGAATCCGATCGACGCGAACTGCAGGACGCGGTCCTCTTCGGTCAGGCCGAGGTCCCGCGCGACGGCGGCGACCATGTTCGAGAGGCCGCGGTGCGGGACGAGCACCCCCTTCGGCCGCCCGGTGGAGCCCGACGTGTAGATGACGTAGGCGACGGAGTCCGGCTCCCCGACCCGCTCCGGGTTTCCGGCGTCGCCCTCGGCCGCGTCGGGACCCGCGATCGGCACGCCCGCCGGAACGAGCTCTTCGAACGCCGGCACGGTGACGACGGCATCCACGCGGGCGTCGGTGAACGTGAGCTCGATGCGCGCGCTCGGGTAGGCGGGGTCGACCGGTACGTACGCGGCCCCCGACTTCAGGACGCCCAGCACGGCGACGATCATGTCGATCCCGCGCTCCAGCAGTATGCCGACGCGCCGCTCCGGCCCGGCCCCGAGCGCACGCAGCCGGTGAGCGAGCCGGTTCGCACGCACGTTCAGCTCCGCGTAGGTCAGCGTTCGGCCGGCGAAGGTGAGCGCCACCGCGTCGGGGCGCTCGACGGCGTGCCGTTCGAAGTGCTCGTGGATCAGCACGTCCGCGGGGTAGTCCGCCGCGGTTTCGTTGAGGCGATGCACCACGTGGTCGCGTTGCTCGTCGCCGAGGATCGCCAGCTCGGAGAGCCGCCGGTCCGGCTCCTCCACCGCGGACCGCAGCAGTGTCTCGAGGTGGGCCAGCATCTCCTCGATCGTCGCCGGCTCGAAGAGCGCGGTCGCGTAGTTCAGCGAGCCGCCGAGGCCCTCGTCGGTCTCGACCATGTCGAGCGACAGGTCGAACTTCGCGCTCGTGTCCTCGAGGTCGGGCAGGTCGATCTGCAATCCGGTCAGCTCGAACTCGGGCGTCGGCGTGTTCTGGAACCCGAACG
>JALZEG010000028.1 GCA_030862185.1 Actinomycetota bacterium | reverse complement strand
GTACGCGCCACCTACCGGGTCCAGCTCAACGCGGGCTTCACGTTCGACGACGCGGCCCGCGTGCTGCCGTACCTCGCGCGCCTCGGGATCAGCCACGTCTACTGCTCCCCGTACCTGCAGGCTGCCGCCGGGAGCACGCACGGCTACGACGTCACCGACCACTCCAAGGTGAACGAAGAGCTTGGAGGCGCGCCCGCGCACGAGCGCTTCTGCGCGGCCCTCGCGGAGAACGGCCTCGGTCACGTCCTTGACGTCGTCCCGAACCACATGGCGGTATCGAATCCGAGCAACAAGTGGTGGTGGGACGTCCTGCGCCACGGCCGCGCCAGCCGCTACGCCGGCTACTTCGACATCGACTGGGACCCGCCGGAGGCCGCGCTCCACCGCACGATCCTCGTCCCGATCCTGGGCGACCACTACGGAAGGGTCCTCGAGGCGGGCGAGCTGAAGCTTCGAGTGCAACACGGCGAGATCGTGCTCCGCTACCACGAGCACGTCCTGCCGGTCGCGCCCGGAACCGTGTCGGAAGGCGAGCTGGACGCGGTCAACGCGGACGCCGACGCGCTGCACGAGGTGCTCGAGAGGCAGCACTACCGCGTCGCGTTCTGGAGGGCAGGCGACCGCGATCTCAACTACCGCCGGTTCTTCGACATAAAGTCGCTCGCCGCGTTGCGCATCGAGGACGAGCGCGTGTTCGAGGACACGCACCGGCTCGTGCTTGAGATGATCGCCGGGGGCGACCTCGACGGGCTGCGGATCGACCACGTGGACGGGCTGCGCGATCCCGCGGCCTATCTCGCTCGCCTGCGGGGGCGCGCACCCGACGTTTACCTCGTCGTCGAGAAGATCCTCGAGGCCGGCGAGGAGCTCCCGGACACGTGGCCGGTCGAGGGGACGAGCGGATACGACTTCCTCAACGTCGTCAACGGGCTGTTCGTCGACTCGTCCGCGGAGAAGGCGATGTCGGACGTCTACCTCGAGTTCACCCACGAGCCGGCCGACCTGGCCGAGACGGTGCGGGCGAAGAAGCTGTTCATCATGCGCGAGGTGCTCGCGTCGGACGTCGAGCGGCTCACGGCGCTGGCCGTGGAGGTGGCGGAGAGCCACCGGCGCTACCGCGACTACACGCGCCACGAGCTCCGCGAGGCGATCCGCGAGACGATCGCCGCGTTCCCGGTCTACCGGACGTATCTCGACACTCGCACGCGGGAGCCGAGCGAGCAGGACGTCGCGCACGTGCAGGAGGCCATCTCGGAGGCCGCCGCGCGCCGGCCCGACCTCGCGCCGGAGCTGTTCGAGTTCCTGTGCGACGTGCTGTTGATGCGGCTCCCGTCGAGCGCGGTGCAGGACGCGTTCGTGCTGCGATTCCAGCAGACGACGGGACCGATCATGGCCAAGGGGGTCGAGGACACGGTCTTCTACAACTTCAACCGGCTGGTCTCGCTCAACGAGGTCGGAGGCGACCTGGGCTGCTTCGGCGTGGCGCTGGAGGACTTCCACGACCGCGCCGCGCTCAGCCAGGGACGGTGGCCGCGCTCCATGCTCGCGACGTCGACGCACGACACCAAGCGCTCCGAGGACGTGCGGGCACGCATCGACCTGCTCTCCGAGATGCCGGCGCAGTGGGGCGACGCCGTGACTCGCTGGAAGGCCCTCAACGACCGCCATCGCTCCGGCGGCATCCCCGACCGCAATGCCGAGTACCTCCTGTACCAGACGCTCGTGGGCGCGTGGCCGCTGTCCGCGGACCGCGCCGTCGCGTACATGGAGAAGGCGTCCAAGGAGGCGAAGGCGCACACGTCCTGGACCGACCCCTCGCCGCAGTACGACGAGGGCCTGGCGCGGTTCGTGCGGGCGGTCCTCGAAGATCCGGAGTTCGTCCGCGCGGTCGACGAGCTCGTGGCGCCGCTCGTCGAGCCCGGACGGATCAACTCGCTGGCGCAGACGGCGATCAAGCTGACGTATCCCGGCGTCCCCGACGTGTACCAGGGGACGGAGCTGTGGGACCTCAGCCTCGTGGACCCCGACAACCGCAGGCCGGTCGACTACGAGCTGAGGGCGCGGCTGCTGGACGAGGCGCTGGCGGGCGACGCCGCGGGCGCGCTCGCGCGCACGGACGAGGGGCTCCCGAAGCTGATCCTGACGCACCGCCTGCTTGCGCTGCGGGCGCGGGACCCCGACGCGTTCGCGGCGCGCTCCTCGTACGAGGCGCTGTGGGCGACGGGGCCGCGGGCGCGCCACGTCGTCGCGTTCGTGCGGGGGGGCCGCGTCCTGACGGTCGCGCCGCGACTGACGCTGACGCTGGAAGGCGAGTGGCGCGAGACGCACCTCGCGCTGCCGGAGGGGGATTGGACCGACGTGCTGACGGGCACGACGTTCTCCGGGGTCGTCCAGGTTGAGGAGCTGCTGCGCGGCTTTCCCGTTCTCGTCGCCGTCAAGGAGGGTGCGCCCGGCTGATGGATCTCTCGGTATGGGCTCCCGCGCCCGAGCGGGTCGAGCTAGTCGTCGGCGAGACGCGGCACCCGATGACGCGCGACGAACGCGGCTGGTGGACGGCGCGCGTGGACGGAGCCGGGCCGGGCACCGACTACGGGTTCTCGCTCGACGGCGGCGACCCGCTCCCCGACCCGCGGTCGCCGTGGCAACCGAACGGCGTGCACGGCCTCTCTCGCGTCGTCGACCACTCCGCGTACGAATGGGGTGACGCGGGCTGGCGCGGGCGCCCGCTCGCGTCGGCGTTGGTCTACGAGCTGCACGTGGGGACGTTCACGTCCGACGGGACCTTCGACGCCGCGGCCGCGCAGCTCGATCACCTGGTCCGTCTCGGGGTCACGCACGTCGAGCTGATGCCGGTCGCGCAGTTCCCCGGCGAGCGCGGCTGGGGCTACGACGGCGTCGACCTGTTCGCCGTGCACGAGCCGTACGGGGGGCCGGAGGGGTTGAAGCGTTTCGTGGACGCGTGTCACTCCCGCGGCCTCGGCGTCGTCCTGGATGTCGTCTACAACCATCTGGGTCCCGCGGGGAACCACCTGAGCTCGTTCGGCCCTTACTTCACGGACCGCTACGCGACGCCGTGGGGGCAGGCGGTGAATTTCGACGGCCCCAGCAGCGTGGAGGTGCGCCGCTTCTTCGTCGACAACGCGCTCATGTGGTTGCGCGACTACCACTGCGACGGGCTGAGGCTCGACGCGATCCACGCGGTCCTCGACGCTTCGGCGATCCACGTGCTCGAGGAGATGCAGCTGCGGGTCGAGGAGCTGGCCGCGCACCTCGACCGCGACCTCTTCCTGATCGCGGAGAGCGACCTCAACGACCCGCGCGTCGTGAACCGCCGCGAGGCCGGCGGCTACGGCATCGCCGCGCAGTGGAGCGACGACTTCCACCACTCGCTCCACGCCTTGCTCACCGGCGAGAGAGACGGCTACTACGCCGACTTCGGGACGATCGGCGACGTGGCGAAAGCGCTGCGCGAGGCGTTCGTGCTCGCGGGGACTTACTCGAGGTATCGCGACCGCATCCACGGCCGTCCCGCGATCGGGCTGCCGGGCTACCGCTTCCTGGGCTACATGCAGGACCACGACCAGGTCGGCAACCGCGCGGTCGGCGAGCGCAGCAGCGCGCTGACGTCTCCGGGGCTGCTGAAGGTGGGGGCCGCGCTCGTGCTGACGTCGCCGTTCGTCCCGATGCTGTTCATGGGCGAGGAGTGGGGCGCGACCACGCCGTTCCTCTACTTCACGTCGCACGAGGACGAGGAGCTGGGGAACGCCGTGAGCGAGGGCCGCAGGCGAGAGTTCGCCGCGTTCGGGTGGGACCCCGACTCGATCCCCGACCCCCAGGACGCGGCGACCTTTTTGCGCTCGAAGCTCGACTGGTCCGAGCTCGACGAGCAGCCGCACGCGGACCTGCTCGACTGGCACCGGAGCCTGATCGCTCTGCGCCGGGAGTGGCCGGAGCTGACCGACGGGCGGCTCGAGGGGGTCGAGGTGGACTACGACGAGGACGAACGGTGGCTGACGATGGCGCGGGGACGGATCACGGTCGCGTGCAACTTCGGCCCGGCGGAGGTGACCGTTTCCGTAGCGCCCGACAGGGTCGGACGACTCCTCCTGACGTCGGGCAAGGAGCCGTCCGGGTCGACGCTGCCGGGCGAGAGCGTCACGATCTGGTCGGCGTAGCTCCGGGATTGTTCCGGCAGCTCTTATCGTTGAGGCGGATATGGACACGGAACCCGCCGTCACGTTCGAGGACCTGGTCGCCGACGCGATCGACTCGCTGCCGCTCGAGCTGGCCGTGCGGATGGAGAACGTCGAGGTCGTGGTGGAGGACGAGCCTCCGCCGGACGTGGCCGCTCGGCTCGCGCCCGGCTCGACCCTGCTGGGCCTGTACCACGGCGTCCCGTTGACGCAGCGGGGTTACTACGACCGGATGCTGCCGGACAAGATCTCGATCTACCGGGGGCCGATCACGAGGCTGGCGCGGACGCCGGACCGGATCCGCGAGCAGGTCCGCCGCACCGTGATCCACGAGATAGCGCATCACTTCGGGATAAGCGACGCGCGCCTGCACGAGCTCGGCTGGGCCTAGCCCGCGCAGGCGGTCTTCCCTACCTGCAGATCGCCGTCAGGTTCCCTCCACACCACGCCGTGGGGACCGGGACCGTGACGGGCGTGCACGGAGGCGGGTCCAAGTAGATGCACCGAGTAATCGACGATCCCGTGGGATCCACACACGCAAAGAAGATCTCGTCATCGCCGGCGCAGAGCGGCTGAGCGGCGGCCGGCCCCGCCAATGCAATCGTCGCCACCGCGCCCGCTGCTGCAGCCGTTGCCCTCCACCGCATCTCGCCACCTCCGCCTAGTGCCGGCAATCCTCGGGCAACTTGCCGTGGACGGCCGGGACCGTCAATTGCACCGGGGCCTCGATCCGGGAGGAACAGGGGGACGCGCCGAGAACTACTTCGTATGCGGCGACAAGCGTCTCGCCGGGCATCGAACGCTGCGGTGGC
>JALZEG010000023.1 GCA_030862185.1 Actinomycetota bacterium | reverse complement strand
CGAGAGACCCGCTTCCGCCAGCGCGAGCACCTCGGTCCTGTCGATCCCCGGCACGGGCCCTTCGTTGCCGAGGTCGGTCCCGTAGACCACGCTCCCGCCCGCGGCCCGGAAGCGCGCGAGGTTCGCGATGGCCATCTCGCGGTCGCGTCCGAACCGGATCGACAGCGTCGGCACGACGGTCATGTCAGCCTCCACCATGCGGCGGACCTGCGGGGCGGAGATCTCCTCCTCGCTCATCAGCATGTGCGCGAGCTCGTCCGCGCCGCAGTCGAGCGCCTTGTCGAGCTCGGCCACGCCGTAGACGTGCCCGGTCGACTTCAGCCCCGCTTCGTGCGCGGCCCTCACGAGCGCGCGGAGCGTCGCGCGGTCGAGGACCGGACCGACCGGCGGGTTGAGCGAGAACTTCACGACCGCCGCTCCGGCGGCGGCGATCTCCCGCGCCGCCGCGCGTGCCTCGTCCGGACCGGCGACCTCGTTGCCGGTGCCCGCCGGTGCCCATGCGGCGCGCGTGGGATAGCCGCCCGGCGCGGTGACGATTGGACCTGCGGCGAGGATCAACGGCCCGTCGAAGCCCGGCGCGGCCGACGCGCGCGCCAGGGGGAAGACGTCGCCGGGGGGCCATCCGAGGTCCCTCACGGTCGTGACGCCGCGGCGCAGCACCTCGCCCGGATCGGCGAAGCCGATGTGGACGTGCGCGTCGACGAAGCCGGGGATCAGCAGCGACCCGGAGGCGTCGACGACCTCTGCGGCCGCCGGCGCGGCATCGCGTCCGGTCCCGGCCACACGGGTCCCGCGCAGCACGAGGGGTGTCGCCTCGAGCAGCCGGAGATCCGGCCCGTACAGGAGCGCGGCGTTGCGTACGAGGGTCGTATTCGTCATCGCCGTGCATATTCGGCCATTCCGGGCCACTGCGGGTAGACTCCCTTACGCAGTGCACCACGCAGCGCCGGCCTCGGCGCACACCCCGACGCATCGGCTCGGCGATGCGCCAAGAACACCGACGCATCGCCTCGGCGATGCGCCAAGAACAGGTGGCAGGGCCCGTCCGTCGTCGCGCAAGGAAGGTGACAGTCCTGGAAGAAGCACCAACCGGCCAAGAGAACGCTACGTTCGCATCGCTCGGCGTCCCGCCGGACGTGCTCGCGCGTCTCGACAAGCGTGGGTTCGATCGTCCCTTCCCGGTGCAAGCCAGGGTCCTCCCGTTCGCCCTGAAGGGCCGCGACGTCTTCGGCCAGGCGCAGACCGGGTCGGGCAAGACCCTGGCCTTCGCGATCCCGATCGTGGCGGCGGCGGGCAAGGAGAGGACGAAGAACGCGAACGCGCTCGTCATGGTCCCCACGCGCGAGCTCGCGGCCCAGGTCGCGGAGGAGATCGACGGGATCTCGGGGGGCCTGCGCGTTATGGCGGCGTACGGGGGCAGGCCCGTGGCGAAGGACCTGGCGAAGCTCCAGCGCGGCATCGACGTCGTCGTCGCGACTCCGGGCCGGCTCGCGGACCTCTACGAGCGCGGCGCGATGGTGCTCGACGAGGTCTCGATCCTCGTCCTCGACGAGGCCGACCGCATGCTCGACCTCGGCTTCATGTACGACATGGACTGGTTGATCCGGCGGCTCCCCGCCAAGCGCCAGACGATGCTGTTCTCCGCGACGCTCGCCACGACTGTGCGCCAGCTCGCGCGCCGGTACATGACCGACCCTGAGCACGTCGACGTCGCCGCCGAGGGAACGCTCGTCGAGGACGTCGAGCACCGCTTCTTCCTCGTCCACCCGATGGACAAGCTCCAGGTGTTGCTGGCGCTCGTCGCGAAACAGCCGCTGACTATCGTCTTCACGCGCACGAAGCGGTACGCGGCGCGGCTGAACGACGAGCTGAGGCGGGGCGGGATCGCGGTTGCGGCCCTGCACGGCGACATGCCGCAGGGGGCACGGACGAAGGCGCTCGCGGACTTCATCGAAGGCAAGGCGAAGGTCCTCGTGGCGTCGGACGTCGCGGCCAGGGGGATCGACGTCGCGGGGGTCGAGCAGATCGTCAACTACGACCCGCCGGACGATCCCACCTCGTACACGCACCGGGCCGGGCGCACCGCCCGCGCCGGCGCGACCGGGTTGTGCGTGACACTGTGCACGTCGGGCGAGAAGGGCCACGTCGAGCTGATGCTGAAGCGGCTCGGCCTCGACGCGACGATCGAAGAGGTCTTCTCGACGTCGCCGGTCCTCAAGGAGATGGCTAGCTAGAAGGGATTGGACGCGATGGAACCGGGCGAAGTTATCTGGGAAGGGAAGATCGGCGGCACGACGCTGCGCGTGGGCGTGCCGCACTCCGAGGCGATCATCGCGGAGTGGGACACGCCGAAGGGCAGCCGCCACAAGGTGTCGGACTCGATCCAGGAGTTCGAGCGCGCCGTGCTGTTCCAGCTGCTGCTCGCGGGCGGCGAGACGGACGAGAGCACGACCGCCGAGGTCATCGCCGCGGTCGAGAAGGCCCAGGCCGAGCGCCCGAAGCGCGTGTCCGAGTCGGACGCGCCCCGGCGCCGCAAGAACCCGAAGGTCCGGCAGCACCGCCGCTCGCGCCGCCCGCCGCGCCGGCGGTAGCCACGGCCTCGTCACGGGTGTAGGACTTCACCTGTGACCGCGCCCGAGCGTTATCCCGCGTCGACCCGCGCCGTGCTCGTCGCGCTGGCGCGCGGAGTCCTCGGCCGCGAGTACGAGGGGGGTCTGCTGCCGCGGATGCTCGAGGTGAGCGATCTGCTCCCGACCGAGGGACAGAGGCGGCAGCTCGTGAGCGTCCTCGCCGCGCTCGACTCGCGGGCCGGAGCGCTCGCCCTCACGGGACGGCCGATCCCGGTGTCGTGGCTCACGCCCGCCGAGGCGGAAGCTCTCCTGCAGCGCTGGAAGGCGAGCCCGCTCCGGGCGTTGCGCAACCTCGCGGGCGTGGTGATCTCGCTGGTTCTGTCGACGTTCTACGGGACGATCACCGAACAGTGGGCGCGGATCGGGTATCCCGGCCCCCTGTCTCCCGCGCCGAACGTGCCGCGCCGGCTCGACCCGATCGAGGTCGCCGAGGACACGGCGACCGCGTGCGACGTCGTCGTCGTCGGATCGGGCGCCGGAGGCGGCTGCGTCGCGGCGCACCTGGCCGAGGCGGGGCTCGACGTCGTGGTCCTCGAGAAGGGCTCGTACCGCGCGGAGGGCGACTTCCACCACCGCGAGTACGACGCAACGCGCGAGATGTACCTCTACGCGCTCACGCTTGCGACCAGCGACCTCGGCTGCCGCATCATCGCGGGGTCGACGCTGGGCGGCGGCACGGTCGTCAACTACACGACCTCGTTCAAGACACCGCCGCACGTGCTGCGGCAATGGGCGGACGAGTCGGGCATCGACGCGTTCGTCTCGGGCGAGTTCGACGAGTCACTCGACGAGGTGAGCAGGCGGCTCGGTGTCAACACCGACTCGAGCGCGGCCGGCCGCAGGGACGTCGTGCTGGAGGAGGGCCTGAAGAAGCTCGGCTGGCACGTCGACGCGCTCCCGCGCGCGGTCAGGGGCTGCACCCAGGACGAAGCGTGCGGGTACTGCGGGTTCGGCTGCAGGGTCGGCGCGAAGCAGTCGGCGATGGTGACCTACCTGCAGGACGCGTCGGATGCCGGCGCGCGCATCTACACGGGCGCCGACGTGCGCACGGTGACGATCTCCGGCGGAAACGCCGCGGGGGTCGAGGCCCGGTGCGGCCGTCACCGCCTTTCCGTCGCCGCGCGCGCCGTCGTCGTCGCGGCCGGCTCGATCGAGACGCCGGCGCTCCTGCTGCGCTCCGGGCTGCGCGGCCAGGTCGGGAAGAACCTGAGGCTGCACCCCGGCACCGCGGCCTTCGGAGTCTTCGACGACGACGTGAACATGTGGGAGGGAACGCTGCAGGCGCGGTACTCGAACGAGCTGCGCGGCGCCGACGGCGGATACGGACCGATCTTCGAGACCGTCCCGGTCCATCCCGGCGCCGGGTCCGCCGCGCTTCCCTGGGTGTCTTCGCAGCAGCATCTCGACCTCATGGCGAGCTTCGGCAAGCTCTCGCTGTGCGCGGTGCTGGCGCGCGACGAGACCGCGGGGCGGGTGCGCATCGCGCGCGACGGGGGGCCGCGCGTCGACTACAAGCTGACGAGGGGAGACGAGCGCCGGGTCGCGGACGGGGTCGTGGCGGCCGCGCAGGTGCTGGAGGCCGCGGGCGCGACCGAGGTCTTCTCGCAGCACCACTCGCTGATCTCGTACCGGCCGGGCTCACCGGGAGCGCAGGAGGCGTGGGCCGAGCAAACGCGCCGCGCGGGCTACCGCAACGGGAGGATCACGTTCTTCTCGTACCACCAGATGGGCTCGTGCCGGATGGGGGTCGACCCCGCCACCTCGGCGATCGACGCGGACAACCAGACTCACGAGGTCCGCAACCTGTTCGTCGCGGACGCGTCGGCGTTCCCGCTGGCGTCCGGGGTCAACCCGATGCTGTCGATCTACGGGATAGCGAACCGCGCCGGCCGCCGGATCGCCGAGCGGCTCTCCTAGCCGGCGTTCCGGTCGGTGTCCTTGTCCGGGTGGTCGAACGCGATGTGCTGGTTCATGTCCGCGCGCGAAGCGAACTTCAGGTCGCAATGAGGGCATTGCAGGACGTCGTCCATCGCTGCCTCCTGTCGATCGTCGGCGGTCGTGCCCATCGTCGCACGGGAGCATCGCTATGAGACAGGCCCTCCACGACCTGATCGAGGCGGCAGACCTCAACGCGCTGCTGCGCTCGGTCGACGGTATGTGCGCCGCCCGCGAGTGGGAGGAGCTGCTCGACCTCGCCGACGCGTGCGACGACGCGCTCGACCGAGGCAAGCAGCTGTGGCCGATCAGCGCGCACGTCGACTACCGGATCGCGCTGGAGGCCCCGGGGGAATACGCCGCGTCGGTCCTGACGCCCGACGTCGGCCGGTTCGCCCACGGCCCGCTGACGGAGGTCGCCGCGTCGACCCACTCGTGGGAGGAGCTTGCGCCGCATCTGCCGGACTCCGTCACGGCGTCGTACGTCGCGCAGGAGCGGGTCCTGCGGGGCGAGGTGCTCGAGGACGACGAGCGCGCGCACCCCGAGCTGGTCGACCTGCCGCTGAGGATCGAGCCGTGGGAGCCTCCGTATGCGCTCGCGACCTTCAGGTCGAACCTGGTCGAGGTGCAGGAGCCGTGGGAGCCGCGCCTGCCGTGGTCTGACGCGACGGCGGAGCCGGGCCCGCCGATCGACGACTCGGAGGTCGTCGACTCGCTGCTGGAGCTCGTCAACCCGTGGACGAGCGAGTCGAACGGCGCGGCCCGTGCGGTCGTCGTGGAAGGGGACGCGCGGGCCGCGATCGCGGCGGTGACGTACGGGTCGTTCCGTCTCGCCCCGCTCGACGTGGAGGAGGCGTTCCGTTCGATCGCGTGGGCGGCCGCGAGCGGCGGTGCCCACGGGCGGCGCAGGGGAGCGGCGCTCGGCCGCTTCTCCGCCTGGTACACCGCTGCGCTCGTGGCCGACCTGCCGTGGCCGTCGCCGGGCGAGGAGCTGGGGGCCGCGGCGGCGCGGCTCGGGTGGTTCGCGTGGGACGAGGAGGACGTCGAGGAGGGG
>JALZEG010000010.1 GCA_030862185.1 Actinomycetota bacterium | reverse complement strand
TTGTTGCTTGCTACCCCTCGAGACCACAGCACCGTCGACAGAGTAGCAAGACCCGCGCCGGTGCAAGCCAATCCACCGCTTCGCGCGGCCCCCGTGATACCGTCACCCGCCGACGGGGCGCCGGGTCGCTGCGCTCCGCCTCGTGCTGCGGGATCGCCGCCGAGCTCCGCGCGGGCCGCCTCGGCGGGACGCCCGAGAAGACAGCGCAGCGACCCCCGGCACGAGCCCACGAAGGAGGAACGCTTGACCCGGAACGCGAAGCGCGCGGCGATCATCGGCGGCGGCGTTCTCGTGCTGGCGGGCGGCATCTTCTTCTTCCTCCTCAACCGCGGCCTCGAGGACGTGCCGCTCGTAGGCGGGCTCGCGGGGGACCCGAAGTGTCCGTTGACGTCGCACGAGCCGGCGCGGGAGTCGCTCGTCGAGCGGCCGGCGGTCGTCGTCAAGATCGAGAACAACCCGGTCGCGTATCCGCTGTCGGGGCTCGAGGACGCGGAGATCGTGTACGAGGAGCCGGTCGAGGGCGGGTTGACGCGCTTCCTCGCGATCTACCACTGCACGGACTCGTCGCAGGCGGGCCCGGTCCGCAGCGCGCGCATCGTCGACCCGCCTCTGATCACGCCGTACACGCACATCCTCGGTGCGGCCGGCGGCAACGACATCGTCATCGACGAGCTGAACGAGGCGGAGATCGTCATCATCGACGAGACCAAGGCCGGCAGCGCGATGACGCGCGTCGACCGGCCCGGCATCACGTTCGAGCACACGCTGTACGCGGACACCGCGGGCGTGCGCAAGCTCGGACGCAAGGACTTCGACGAAGCTCCGCCGGACGACCTCTTCGAGTTCGGCGACCTCCAGGGAACCGGCCGCCGGGCGCGCTCGGTCACGCTCACCTTCAGCGCGGGGACCGTCGTGACGTACGACTGGAACGGCAAGCGGTGGGACCGCAGCGACGGCGAGGCGCCGCTGACGAACGAAGCGGGCTCGCAGATCCAGGTCGACAACGTGATCATCGAGGAGCACACGGTCGACCACTCCGAGCGGTTGAGCGACGTCCTCGGCACGCCCTCGCCCGAGATCGCCGACGTCACCGGATCGGGCCGGGCCTTCCTGTTCCGAGACGGCCGGATGTTCGCCGGCAGGTGGACGCGCGAGAGCGAGGACGAGCCCGCGGTCTTCGAGACGAGGGGCGGCGACGAGTTCGTCCTGAAGCCGGGGACGACGTGGATCGAGCTCCTCCCGGACAAGACCGGCGACGTGAAGGGATCTTTCAGTGTCGCGAAATAGGACCTGGCTCGCGGCGGGGGCCGCGCTGTTGCTCGCTGCCTGCAGCTCCGCCTCGGGCAGCGACGCGGGGACGGTCGCGCAGCCGCGCCACACGGCGCCGGCCCTGTGTCCGCTGTCGGGCGTCGAGGCTCCGTCGCCGGCGCACGCCGAACGACCCGCGATCGCGGTCAAGGTCGAGAACTCTCCGGCGGCCTATCCGCTGTCGGGCCTCGAGCATGCCGAGGTCGTCTACGAGGAGCAGGTCGAGGGCGGCATGACGCGCTTCATGGCGCTGTTCCACTGCACCGACGCGAGCAAGGTCGGGCCCGTCCGCAGCGCACGCGAGGTCGATCCCGCGATCATGACCCCGGCCACGCGCATCCTCGCCTCCGCCGGCGGCAACGACATCGTGCGCGCGGTGCTGACCTCCGCCGAGATCGTGCTGCTGGACGAGGACACCGCAGTGGGGCGGGCGCTCCGGCGCGTCGACCGCCCCGGCATCGGGCTCGAGCACACGCTGTACGGACAGACCCGGCTCCTCCGGCGCCTCGGCGCGGCGCAGTACTCGAAGCCTCCGCCCGAGGGGATCTTCAGGTTCGGCGAGCTCGGCTCGTCCGGACGGCCGGCACGTCGCGTGACGGTGGGGTTCGGCCTCGCGACGTCGATCACGTACACGTGGAACGGCGAGTCGTGGATCCGCTCGGAGCACGGCGCGGACTTCGTCATGGAGTCCGGCGAGCAGATCGCGGTCGACAACGTCGTGATCGAGGAGCACGAGGTCAACAACTCGACGCGCATCTTCGACGTCGCGGGGAACCCGTCGATCGAGATCGCCGACGTCACCGGCTCGGGCCGTGCGCTCGTGTTCCGGGACGGCCGGGTGATCGTCGGTCGCTGGCTTCGCGAGAAGGCGACCGACAAGGTCACCTACGAGACGAGGGGCGGCGACGAGATCGCCCTCAAGCCGGGGACCACCTGGGTCGAGCTCGTCCCGAGCGATCGCGGCGACGTGAAGGGATCGTTCAGCTACTCGGCGCGCTAGGGGCCTTCGAACTCCCTCGCGGTCTCCTCCCGGCCGGGCGGCGCCAGCAGGTTCTCCGCCATCTCGCCGGCGTAGGGACAGCCCGAGCTCTCCACGGCCGCCGCGGCCCCCGCGACGTCGTATTCGGTCCTCCTCAGCGACACCCCCGTCGCGTCGAGGAGGCACCAGTACGCACCCGGGCGGCCCTCGTACGGCATGCCGACGCTCCCCGCGTTGACGACGCGGACGGAACCGGCCGTGCGGTCGAACTGCATGTGCGTGTGGCCGCACACGACGACCTCGGCGCGCACGTCCGCGACCGCCGCGCGCATGCGCTCCTCGGGGGTCAGGAACGTGAGCCTCTCCTCGTCGCTCCGCGGCGAGCCGTGGCAGAAATAGACCTTTCCGAGACCGGCGACTTCGGCCGTCGCCGCCTCCGGCTGCGTCATCAGGAACGTCCGCTGCGCGGGGTCGAGGCGGTCGTGGCACCACCGCGCGATCTCGGCGACCCAGTCGCCGTCCTCGGGCGGTTCCGCCACCTCCCGGTCGCCGTTGCCGCGCACGTAGAGCGCGGGGAGCCTCGGATCCGCCGCCCGCTCGACGGTCTCGCGCGGGAGCGCCCCCCACGCGAGGTCGCCGCCGAAGACGACGAGGTCGACCCCCTCGGCCCGCGCCTCCGACAGGACGGCGTCCAGCGCGCCGAGGTTCCCGTGCAGGTCGTACAGCGCCGCCACTCGCGCGGCGCGCGGAGTGCTCAGCCGATCCCGCGGACGCGGGCGACGCCGTCGAGCAGGCCCCGGATCGCCCGGGCCCCGGCCGCGGCCCCCTCCTCGGCCTCTCTCACGTCGTCCTCGGACTCGCTCAGCTCGGCGATCGCCGCGGCGAGCTCGCCCGCGTGCTCGACGTCGAGGTCCCCGTGCAGCTCGAAGTACTCGAGGCCGGGCCCGTCGATCCCGTACAGGTTCCTGAGCCCGGAGATCTTCGTGTCGCACACGCCGGGTGTCTGCGACTCGTAGCCGTAGATCATGCCGAGGGCGAACAGCGGCGAGCGCTCGCGCGCCCCCGACTCGAACGCCTCGATGCAGGCGAGGGTCTCGCGCTCGGCGGGCGTCGAGCGGACCGCGTCCGCCTCGGCGCCGACGGACCCGGCGAACTGCAGCCACAACCCCGGGTGGTCGCCGTCGCGCTCGTCGCGGAGGTTCTCGAGCACGCTCGTCCTCGCGGCCGAGTCGGGAAGGCGTCCCGCGAGGGCCTCGAGGTACCCCGGGAAGGCCTCGACCTGGTTGAAGTACTGCGCGGAGTAGAAGCGCAGGTCGTCGACCGTGAGCGTGCCGTCGGCCCAGGCCCGGTAGAAGGGGTGGTCGAGCAGCCGGTCGTCGGCGGTGCTGTGGTCGAGGCGTGCTGCGATGTCCGTCGTGCCGGTCATGGCTTCCCTCCCAGGTCGTCTCGCGATGGCGGGATTGTAGCCGTGGGAGCCGCCGCGGCCTCGGACGCCGCGCGACCTGTGACAAGCTCTCGCGGTGGCGGTCATCGAGATTCGCGGGCTGAAGAAGGACTACCGGAGCCTCCGCGGGGGCACGACGCGGGCGTTGGACGGGCTCGACCTCACCGTCGAGCAGGGCGGCGTCTTCGGGCTGCTCGGCCCGAACGGCTCGGGCAAGACGACGACGTTCCGCTGCCTGCTGAGCCTCGCGATCCCGACCGAGGGCACCTGCAGCGTCCTCGGTGCCGACTCGCAGAGGAACCTCCACGAGGTCGTCAACCGCGTCGGCTCGATCGTCGAGACCCCGGCGCTGTTCCCTACGTTCTCCGGACGGCGCAACCTCGAGCTGTTCGCGACGATCCACCGGATCCCGGACCGGCAGGTCGATTCGGTCCTCGAGAGGGTGGGGCTCGCGGAGAGGGCGCGGCACCTCGTCCGCACCTACTCGCTCGGGATGCGCCAGCGGCTGGCGATCGCCGCGGCCCTGATGAAGGACCCGGAGCTCCTCATCCTCGACGAGCCCGCGAACGGCCTCGACCCGGCGGGGATCAGGGAGGTGCGGGAGCTGTTGCGCAGGCTCGCGCGCGAGGGCCGCACGGTCGTGATCTCGAGCCACATCCTGAGCGAGGTCCAGCTGATGTGCGACCGGGTCGCGATCCTGTCGCGCGGCCGCTGTGTGGGGCAGGGGACCGTGGAGGACCTCCTCCAGCGTGCCGAAGGCAGCGGCGTCCTCGTCCGGCTCGAGGATCTCGACCGCGGCGCGGAGGTCCTGAGCCGCGCCGGCATGGAGCCGACGCGGGTCGGGGAGGCGCTGCGCGTCGCGATCGCGCCGAAGGAGGGGGCCGCGGTGGTCCGCGCCCTCGCGGCCGAGGGCCTCTACCCTTACGAGCTCCGCCCGGACGAGGTCGACCTGGAGACGGTGTTCCTCGAGCTGACGGGGGAGGCGGCGCCGTGACCCGCCTGCTCGCGACCGAGCTCAAGCGACTCGCGTCGCGGCGCCTGTTCCGGTGGATCCTCGTCCTGACGGTCGTCGGGCTCGTCCTGATCGCGGCCCTCGTGTTCGTCAACGCCGGCGACACGTTCAACCGCAGCGACATGGAGTCGGGGCTGCTGGGCCTCGCGTTCCCACTGATCATGCTCGGCTGGCTCGTCGGCGCGAGCTCGATCGGCGCCGAGTGGACGCACCGCACGGTCACCGCTCTGCTGACGTGGGAGCCTCGTCGCACGCGGGTGCTCGTCGCGAAGGCCGTCGCCGCCTGCGTCTACACCCTCGGACTCGTGGTCGTCGTGGAGGCCGTGTACACGGTCATGATGCTCCCGGCGGCGGCCGGCGGGGGCCCCGGCGGCGGCGAGCCGTTCGCCTGGAGCGACTACGTCGCGTCCGGCGCGCGCATCGCCGTCGTCGCGATCGTGGCCGCGACCCTCGGCTTCGCGATCGCGACCGTCGGCAGGAACACCGGAGCGGCCCTCGGAGGGGGCATGGCCTACCTGCTGATCGCCGAGACGCTCATCCGGGCCTGGAAGCCGTCGTGGGAGTCGTGGCTGCTCGGCTCGAACATGGGCAGGTTCGTCGAAGGGGGCGAGGGCGTCGGCGCGCTGACCACCCGGACCACGTCCTCGGCGGCCGTGGTCCT
>JALZEG010000006.1 GCA_030862185.1 Actinomycetota bacterium | reverse complement strand
TCGCCATGTCGAGGATCCGGAAGCCGTTGTTGTAGTTCGCGTGGTAGAGGGCGTCCTGCTCCGAGTAGACGTTGTGGTCGATCGACAGCGACTTCGCCACGAACGTGCCGATCAGCTTCGGCTTGTCGAGCTTCCGTACGTCCCAGATATAGAGCGTCGACGGATGGAGGTACTCCCTCTCGTCTCCCTCGTCGGTCGAGATCAGGTACGAGTGGTCCTTCGTCAATGCTCCGGAGTGGATGTAGTCCGCCTTGTCGTAGGTGACCCTGGCGAGCTGCTCGGGCTCCACCGGGTTCGCCGTCACGTCGTAGACCGTGATGGTGTCCTCGTTGAAGTTGAAGCAGACCTCGTTGCCCTTGAAGCGCTTGTCGGGGCCCCCGTAGGTCGGGCAGAGCGAGTCGTGCGTGTAGCCGTCGTCGGCCATCGCGCCGACCGGCACCGGCGCGAGCGGCTGGCTCACGTCGAAGATCAGCGGGGTTCCCGCCGGCGATCCGACGACGGCGCCGTTGCCGTTGAGGAAGATGTGGTTGGTCTCGGGGTTCGATGCGATCGAATGGAACGGTCCGATCGGCAGTACCACGTCCGGCCGCCACACCGGCACCGCGGCCTCAACCCCGCCGAGGCGCTTCAGGTCGAAGATCTGGAGCCCACACGGGTCGAGGTCGCACACGACGTACGCGTGGTCGTTGAGGATCTCGATCTCCTGCCAGATCAACGCGGCGCCGGCCTTCGTCGGCATGCGCCCGAGGAAGACGGGGGCCTCGGGGTCGGTGACGTCGAGGAACCGAACACCGCCGGAGCCGGCGAGGATCGCGTACTCCTTGCGGGTCGCCGGGTCGGCCCAACCCCACACGTCGGCGACGCCGCCGCCTTCGGCGGCCGAGAACGTCGTGTGCGACAGGAGGTCGATGCCCTTGCACGGGAAACCCGCGGCCTTGCCGCGCACGCACTTCGCGGGGGCCTGGCCCGACTGCGCGGCCGAGGGGGCCGCGGGCATGAGCGTCGCCGCGACGAGGGCCGCGGCCAGCAAGACCGACCGGAACGGACGTAGAGAGGTCATGCCCCCTGGTTCGCCCCCGCCCGGCCGCATTCCTCCATCCGCAGGAGCCGGTGCCGCGACGGCGAGGGCAGCCGGCGCGACGATCCCCCCATGAGGCCCGTCTCCCTGCTCCAGCCGTGGTGCTCGGCCCAGTGCGGCACGCGCGCCCGCGTGGCGCGCCACTACCGGAGGGCCCGGTGAAGGCCCCGGAGGCCGGGATCGTCACCGGCGACGACGGTGTCTCCCGCTGCTGGTGGTGCGCCGGCGACGACCTCTACCGGAGCTACCACGACCGCGAGTGGGGACGCCCCGTCGCGGACGACCGGCGCCTGTTCGAGAAGCTGTGCCTCGAGGGGTTCCAGTCGGGGTTGAGCTGGCTCACGATCCTCCGCAAGAGGGAGGCCTTCCGCAGAGCGTTCAGGTCGTTCGATCTCGAAGCCGTCGCGCGGTTCAACGAGAGCAGCGTCGAACGTCTGGTGCGCGACGTCCGCATCGTGAGACACCGCGGGAAGATCGACGCGACCATCAACAACGCGCGCCGCTGCATCGAGCTGGTCGAGGAGTTCGGCAGCCTCGCGGCCTACGTGTGGTCGTACGAGCCCGACGTGAGGTGGCAGCCGTCCACGCTCGACTGGGACGCGCTCGCACAGACGACCACGAGCCCCGAGGCGGCCGCGATGAGCAAGGACCTGAAGCAGCGGGGGTGGTCCTTCGTCGGGCCGACCACCGTCTATTCGTTCATGCAGGCGATGGGCCTGGTGAACGACCACCTCACCGCGTGCGACCTCCGGACTGAGGTCGAAGCCGAGCGAAGCGCGTTCCGGCGGCCGGCTAGAACCTGAAGTACGGATCGGCCTCCCCGGTCTCCGCCAGCTTCTCGAGACGCGGGAGGATCTGCGCCCAGGAGTACGCGATGAACGGAAACGATTCCTCGGTCGTGGCCCAGCCGTCGTGCGCGAACAGGACGCTGTGGTTCCCGTCCGCGTCGGTCTGCACGTCGAAGCGGACCTCGGTGCCGATCCACTCGGGCGGGCCCGCGAGGCACTTCCAGACGACGCGCTCGCCGGGCTCCTCCGCGGCGACCTCGAAGTCGAACGTCATCGGCGCGTCCGGGAACGCGACCTTCATCGTCGACCCGGCGCCGGCCGGGCCCTCGGTGTGGTTGCTCCACCAGCCGTTGACGCCTTCGGACGTCGCGAGGGCGTCGTAGACCACCTTCGGCTCCGCGTCGACCGGCACCCTCAGCAGGATCGTTGCCATCTCGGCTCCCTTCTATTAAGTTAGAACTTAAATATCACGTCTGAGCGAGGAGCGTCAAAGGGTGGATGCCTTGCAGGTCGTCGCGGAGCCCCGGCGGCGCGCCATCCTGCGTCTCGTCTGGGACAGGGAGCTCGCCGCGGGCGAGATCGCGAGCCGCTTCGACGTGAGCTTCGCCGCGGTCTCGCAGCACCTCGGCGTGCTGCGCGACGCGGGCTTCGTGTCGGTCCGCCGCGCCGGCCGGGCCAGGCTCTATCGCGTCGATCGCCGCGCCCTCGGGCCATTGCGCCCGATGCTGGAGAAGATGTGGACGGAGTCGCTCGACAAGCTCGCCCGGCTCGTGGAGGAGGAAGAATGACCGCAGGCGACGACCTCGTCGTCGAACGGCGCGTCGGCGCGCCTCCGGAGAAGGTCTTCGCCTACTTCACCGACTCCGCCAAGTGGACCGCGTGGCAGGGGACCGAAGCGGAGATCGAGTTAGTGCCCGGCGGCGTGTGGCGCGTGAACGTCACCGGCGACGGCTTCGCCTCGGGACGGGTCGTCGAGGTCGTGCCGAACGAGCGCATCGTCTTCACCTGGGGGTGGGAGCAGGGGCCGCCCGTCGAGCCCGGATCGACGACCGTTGTGATCGAGCTCGTCCCCGACGCGGACGGGACGTTGATCCGGCTCGTGCACAAGGGCTTGCCGCCCGACCAGGTCGAGATCCACCGCCACGGGTGGGAGCATTACGCGTCGCGGCTCGCCGCGGTGTCGGACGGCCGTGATCCGGGGCCGAACGAGCCGGGCGGGGGACCGTAGTGGACGTCGAGGTCGTCACCGACATCGCCATCGCGCGGCCGCGCGCGGACGTCGCCGCCTACGCCGCAGATCCGGACAACGCGACGCGCTGGTACCGCAACATCCAGGCCGTCGAGTGGAGGTCGCCGCCGCCGCTCTCAGTGGGCAGCCGCGTCGCGTTCGTCGCGCGTTTCCTCGGCCGCACGATCTCCTACACGTACGAGGTGATGGAGTGGGAGCCGGACCGCCGGTTCGTCATGGCGACGTCGGAAGGTCCCTTCGC
>JALZEG010000372.1 GCA_030862185.1 Actinomycetota bacterium | reverse complement strand
TCGCGAACAGCAGGTGGTCCTGCGCGGAGCGTCCGGCTCCCGACACGCCCGACAGCGCGTCGACGACCACGGGCCCCTCGATCGCGCCGGCGCGCGCGAACGGGACGGTGCACAGGAGCGTCGCGGTCGGGTAGCAGCCGGGATTGGCTATCCGCGCGCCGGTGGCCCGGTCCAGCTCGGGGAGCCCGTAGACCCACGCCGGGTCCGCGCGGAAGTCGTCGCCGAGGTCGACGACGACGCCCGCCCCGATCGAGCCGAGGTGGGCGGGCAGGGTCCCGTGCGGGAGGCAGGAGAAGCAGACCTCGCCCCTCGCCGCGACCTCCTCGACGGGGGCGAGGTCGAGGTCGAACGACCCGCGCAGGTGCGGGAGGGCGTCGCCCAGCGGCGTGCCGGCGCGGGCACCGCCCGCGGCCCCCACGACCTCGATCGCGGGGTGCCGCGCGAGCAGGCGGAGGACTTCGGCCCCGGTGTATCCCGATGCGCCCAGGACGACGGCTGCGGCTCCCATGGACGCATATTATGCATATTCCTGAGTAACTGCTACCCGCCGGCGACCGCCGGGATGATCGACACGGGCGTCCCGTCGGCGACGGGCGTTCCGAGCCCGTCCAGGAAGCGGACGTCCTCCTCGCCGACGTAGACGTTCACGAACCGCCTCAGCCCGCCTTCGGAGTCGAGCAGGCGCTCCCGCAGGCCCGGGTAGACGCCGTCGAGGTGCTCGATCACGGCGCGGACCTCGCCCGCGGGTGCATGCACCTCGGCGCTGCCTCCCGTCAACGGGCGGAGCTGGGTCGGGATCCTCACGGTCACGCTCACGACGTCTCCTTTCCGAGCAGCTCTTCCACCGCGTCTACCGAAGGCGGGGCCTCGACGGTCGGACGCGCCTCGCCGAGCACCTCCGCCGTCTTCAGCCCCGTCCCGGTTATCAGCACGACGGTCTCCTGGTCGCGCGCGATGGCACCGTTGCGGACCAGCCGTTCCAGCGCGGCCACCGTCACGCCTCCCGCGGTCTCGGTGAACACGCCCTCGGTCCGGGCGAGCAGGCGGATCCCCTCGACCACCGACGGTTCGGGGACGCTCGTGATCGATCCGCCGCGGGTGCGCACCTCGCGGAGCGCGTAGTAGCCGTCTGCGGGATCGCCTATCGCCAGAGACTTCGCGATCGACCGCGGCTTCACCGGCGTGACGTCCGTCGCGCCGCCGGCGAACGCGGTCGCCACCGGCGAGCACCCGGCGGCCTGCGCACCGTGGAGGGCGACGGACTCCTCGGCCAGGAGCCCCGTCTTCGTCAGCTCGCCGAGACCCTTCGCGAACTTCGTCAGCAGCGATCCCGACGCGACCGGGACCACGGCCGCGTCGGGAGCGCGCCAGCCGAGCTGCTCCGCGACCTCGAACGCGAGCGTCTTCGATCCCTCCGAGTAGAAGGCGCGGAAGCTCACGTTGACGAACGCCCACCTGCGCCGCTCCGCGAGCTGCGCGCAGATGCGGTTCACGTCGTCGTACGAGCCGCGGATGCCGACGACGTTCCCGCCGTAGACCGTGGTACCGGCGATCTTGGCGGCCTCCAGGTCCGCCGGGACGAAGACGTGGCTCGTCATCCCGGCCGCGGCGGCGTGCGCGGCGACCGCGTTCGCGAGGTTCCCGGTCGAGGCGCAGGCGGCGACGTCGTACCCGAGCGACCGCGCCACCGACAGCGCGACCGACACGACGCGGTCCTTGAACGAGTGCGTCGGGTTCGCGGTGTCGAGCTTGAGCCACAGCTTGCGCAGCCCGAGCTCCGCGGCGAGGCGCGGCGCGGCGCGCAAGGGCGTCCATCCCGCCCCGATGTCCACGCGCTCGCCCTCGGGCGCGGGGAGCAGCGGCGCGTAGCGCCAGATCGTGTGGGGGCCGCGTTCGATGTCGGCCCGCGACGTGCCCGCCGCGATCGCCTCGTAGTCGTAGTCGACCTCGAGGGGGCCGAAGCAGTCGTCGCAGGCGGCCTGCGGCGCGACCGGACGGGTGGCGCCGCACTCCCTGCAGCGAAGTCCTCTGACGTGTTTCATCTCCTGCCTCCTTGCTCTAGGC
This sequence comes from Actinomycetota bacterium, assembly GCA_030862185.1. Lineage (GTDB taxonomy): Bacteria > Actinomycetota > CADDZG01 > CADDZG01 > WHSQ01 > JALZEG01. The sequence goes on along the minus strand of JALZEG010000372.1, from coordinate 1,742 downwards.
GCACACGGGCCGGACGGCCCGCTGCCGGGCCGCCTGGACGACGTCTCCTAGGACCGCGACCGCGGTTGCCTCTCCACCTGCACCCGGCCCCCGGAAGAAGAGCTCCTGACCGTCCGCCGTCTCCACCAGCAGCGCGTTGTCCGCGCCCGTCACCGCCGCCAGTGGGTGCCCCGGTGGGAGGTCGCGCAGACCGACCTCGACGCACGGGGGCCGTGCGGTGAGGTCGATCTCGGCGACGAGCTTCGTGTGCGGTCCGGCCCCGGTGGCGGCGTCGATCCCGCCCACGCGGGTGACGACGGGGGCAGAGCCGGTGACCAGGGTCGCGAGGACGACGGCCTTCGCCGCTGCGTCTCGTCCCGTCACGTCGGCCGCCGGGTCGGCCTCCGCGTAGCCGCGCACGCGCGCCTCGTGCAGCGCGTCGTCGAACGTCGCGCCGTGCTCGGCCATGCGCGTCAGGACGAAGTTCGCGGTCCCGTTGACGATGCCGGTGATGCGGCGGAGCCGCGTGGCCGGCAGCGCGTCGCGGAGGCTGCGCACGATCGGGATCGCGCCGCAGACGGCCGCCTCGAAGAAGAGGTCGACGCCCTTGGCCTCGGCCGCCGCGAGCAGCCGCGGCCCGTGCGTGGCGATCAGCTCCTTGTTCGCGGTAACCACGCTCTTGCCGTCTCCGACGGCCGCTTCGACCAGGTCCCGGGCGGGGTCGGTGCCGCCGATCGCCTCCACGACGACGTCAACGTCGAGGTCGCACGCGACCGCGAGCGCGTCGGAGGTCAGGATCCCGGGCGGGAGCCGGACGCGGCGCGGCCGCGCGGGGTCCCTCACGGCGATGCGGGTGAGCCTTACCGGGGCTCCCGCGGCGCGCTCGACGAGCGCGGGGTCGTCGAGGAGCTTCCGCGCGACCGCTGAGCCGACGGTTCCGCAGCCGAGCAGCCCGACGTTGACGGGTGGGGGTGGGATCACTCTGCGCTCCTCCTCGGTCGTCCGGTGGTTCCCGAGGAGACGCAGGTGCGCCACTCATCTTCCCCCGGGCTTCGAAGCCTGGGCCAGAGTTGGCACCGTTCTCCGTAAAGGAGCGGTTGCCGGGGCGTCGTCGGGCTGGTTCCCTCGACCCCTCTTGATGAGTGGGGGTTTTCTATCCGCGCGCGGGAGCCGCGTCAAGCGCGGCCGTCCACGTCGCGCACGAGTGCTCGTCTCTTCGACGAGAATTTCTGGCCCGGAGGTGTCGATCCGGCGGGTGCTCGTTCGTGTAGATCACGAGACCCGGCGAGAGGACCGGGACCGAGACACAGAGGAGGACGACGATGACGCAGTACCTGCTGTCGGTTCACATGGTCGAGGGCGAGCAGCCGCCGAGCGAGGAAGAGATCCAGAAGGCGTACGCAGACGTCGACACGCTCAACCAGAAGATGCAGGACGAGGGGGCCTGGGTCTTCGCGGGCGGCCTGCACGAGGCGTCCACCGCGACGGTCGTCCGCGAGGAGAACGGCGAGATCCTCACGACCGACGGTCCCTTCGCCGAGGCGAAGGAGCACCTCGGAGGCTTCTGGGTCGTCGAGGCTCCGGACCTCGACGCCGCGCTCGACTGGGCGGCCCAGGCGACGGTCGCGTGTCGCGCTCCGGTCGAGGTCCGCCCGTTCCAGGACGAGCCGGAGGCCTGAGGGAGCCGATGCCGGGGCAGTTGGAGCTCTCGGAAGTCGAGAGGGTCTTCCGTGCCGAGTCGGCTCGAGCGGTGGCGACCCTGG
>JALZEG010000361.1 GCA_030862185.1 Actinomycetota bacterium | reverse complement strand
GGCGTCGTCGTCTTCGGCCTCGGCCTAGCGCTGACGGTCGCGCCGCTGACGACCGCGGTCCTCGCGGCGGTCCCGCAGGAGCACGCGGGCATCGGCTCCGGCGTGAACAACGCGGTGGCGCGCGTCGCGGGGCTCCTAGCGATCGCGCTGCTGCCGGTCGTGGCCGGCGCGGGCGAGGCCGGCTTCACGGAGGTGTTCCGGCGGGCGACGTGGGCGTCGGCTGCGATCTGCGCGGCCGGGGGCGCGGTGGCGTGGCTCACGATCAGGGGCAGGGCCGAGCGGAGGACGCACGTCCCCCCGTGCCCCGAGCAGCCGCCGGAACCGGTAGAGGCGCAGCGAGCCGGACGAACCCGCTACGGCGCGCGCCTCTAGTCCTCGGGCGCGAGGATCTCACCGTCCAGAGCGCTAGCGATGTCCTCGGCGAAGGCCCGGTCGTCGACCACGACCAGCACCGAGGGCGCGACGACGACCGGCGAGAAGATGTCCTGGTCCTCCACGAACGCGTCCCGCTCGTCGTTGTTCCGAAACGTTCTGAACGTGGCGACGGCGCCGTCGAGACGGCACTCCGCCACGCGGCTGCCACCGGCCTCCTCGACCTCACTCACGGACTCGCAGTCGATTCCCTCGTCGCGCAAGTCGCTTATCAACGCGACGGGGTCGTCAGCCTCCGAATCGTCAGTGCAAGCCGCGCTACCCAAGGCAGCCGCGACGAACAACACGCTGAGAGCGACGAGCCGTAAGAACGGCGGACGCGGTGAGCCGTCGGCCCGCAGCTCACACGTCGGGATAGTTATTGTCGAACGTATGCTTCATGGTCCTCCAGGGATCGCGCGTACGTGCTATTGCGACCCAGCCCGAAGGTGTACCCGGGGCACATCGTGGGCTGGATGTCGGGGTTCTCGCAGTTCGGCCACGTGACTTCGCGGAAATGCCCTGACCAGGCCGTGGCATGCCCGATCTCGTGGGTCGCAACGCCTTCGAAGTCGAGCTCGTTGTTTCCAATCGCGGTCGCGTCCGCGCCACCATGCCAGTTCACGGATCCATCGTTGTTGAACGCGACCCAGAAGTTGTGAATCGGATAGGGCTGCGAGTAACCGCCCCCGTCGTGATCGCACTTACGAACTTCGGCCGCCACGCCTTGGGCAAGGTCCCTCCATAGGACGCCGTTGTACCCCTGCGGCTCAGGACAGGGAAGGTCGTACGAGAAATCGGCTTCAGGCAGCTTCTCGAACTTCATCTGCTGTCCCTGGTTGTTCCACTTCGCAAAACTCTCCTTCACCCGGTCGCGTTTCGCATCGTTGGGGAAGCCGGGGCCAAATCTCCAGGTGATGTTGAGCCCGGTGTGGTGGCTCGACTTCCATTCATGGAGCCAGTAGTAGTCGCTTGCCGGGTGCGCCACAGCCGTCCCGACGAAGAGCGCCAGCAGCAGGGCCGGCGCGAGCAATGCAACAGCCGTCCGCCTCATCTCGAGATACCTCCTGGTGCTGTGCCATAGCGGTCATCTAGCAGGATTCGTGTGCTGCTTCATGAAGTCGACGCAGAACGCGGCCGATTCCACGATCCAGCTCTCTCCCATTCGCTCCATGTCGACGAAGCCGTCCTTGCGTCCGGTCGAATCACGATGAACCAGCCGGGCCTCCTCGTCCGGCGGGGGGCCCTGGGGATCGGCCGGATCGGGGCCACGCTCCGGCGCTCCGGGTTCCTGGCGGAACTCGTCCGCGGGAATTCCCCGGAGGTCGGGAGTCTGAGCGATGTAGTACCTGAGCCCACCCATCGGTGTCGCGGGTCGGGCGGCCGGTTCGGTCCACCATTCGGGTTCGATGCGGACGGCCGGACCGTCACAGTCCACGTCGTCGTCGAAACGAGTGACGGGTTGCGCACTCGTGAGCGCAGCCACTCCTGCAGTCACCGCCACGGCCGCGAAAACGGCGGCGCTGAGCTTGTATGGGTTCCTCATTATCGGAACCACCCCTCCCGCACGATCGTTCTCGTCTTCCGGGTTTTCCCGATGGCAAGGTCGAATAAACTATTCGCGACCGCCGCTTTTGACGGAGGATCGCGCGGTGGCGATCCTCGACCTGCTCGACTGGAAGCGGCGGATCGGCGAGCTCTACGCGTACGTTCGCGAGGCGGCGCCGGCCGACGGGTGGCGGGCCTGGTGCGACGAGCGCGAGCACCTCTTCGCCACGCATCCGCAGACGCCGAACCCCGGCGTCCGGCCCTCGTACTTCGACTACGAACCCGCCGCTCGCGTGCTCGGCGACCTCGTCGACGCGCCCGCGCAGGAGCTCCGGCTCCCCGTCAGCCGGGACGAAGCCATCGTCGCCCGGCGCGTGGGCCGCGTCTCGTTCCGGCTCTACGGACGCGACGCGGTCCTCGACGTCTTCTGGATCTCGGGCTACGGCGGCGGGCTCTTCCTCCCGTTCCGGGACGCGACCAGCGGCACGACCACGTACGGCGCGGGCCGCTACCTGTACGACACGATCAAGGGCGCAGACCTCGGTACAGAGAACGGCAAGCTCGTCCTCGACTTCAACTTCGCCTACAACCCCTCGTGCGCGTACGACCCGCGCTGGGCCTGTCCGCTGGCGCCTCCCGGCAACGCCCTCGACGGCGCGGTCGAGGCCGGGGAGAAGGCTCCCTAGAGCAGCCCCTGCTCCTCCAGGAACTCCGTCGCGACGTCGGCGGGGTCCTCCTGGTCGACGCCCACGCGCGTGTTCAGCTCCGTGACGTTCTCCGTCGTGAGCGTGGCGCTGACCGCGTTGAGGAGGTCTTCGACCTCGAGGTCGAGCACCTCTTCGTTGACGAGCGGCGTGATGTTGTCGGCGGCCTGCAGGCCCTTGTCGTCCTCGAGCACGACCAGGCCCTCCGCGTCGATCGTGCCGTCCGTGGAGAACAGCAGCGCCACGTCGACCGCGTCCTGCTTGAGCGCCTGCACCGTCGCGGGGCCGTACTCCAGCGGCTCGAACTTCCCGAACTCGATGCCGTAGACCTCTTTCAGCCCGGGGATGCAGTAGGGCCGCGTGGGGCACTCGGCGGGTCCACCCAGCGTCAGGTCGTCGTCGTCGGGGGCCAGGTCGCTGATCGTCGTGTACTTCTCCGCCAGCTCGGGCGTCACGACGAACACGTTCGTGTCGACGGCTTCGGACGCGTCCAGCACCACCAGCCCCATGTCCGCGAGCAGCGGCTCGAGGGTCTCGGTCGCGTCCTCCGGCGTCGAGACGCGGCCCGCTTTGGGGTCGAGCACCGAGACGAGCGTCGCCAGGTACTCGGGCGCGACGTCGATCTCACCGCTCTCCATCGCCGGAAGGCGTACCTCGCGCGACTTCGTGCTCTTGCGGTCCACGTCGTAGCCCGCGTCTTCGAGCACCTGCGCGTACATCTCCGCGACGATCTGGCTCTCCGCGAAGCTGTCGTCGCCGACGGTGATCTGCCCCTTCTCCTCGCCGCCTCCGCCGCCAGCGGCATCGTCGTCGTCCCCACCCGACCCGCAGGCACCGAGCACGAGCCCGAACGCCAGCAGAGCCGCCCCGAGGACGTAGCTGCGGGATCTCCGCATGGGTAGCTCCTTCCCTGATCCCCGCGGGGCACCGGCTCGGCCCCGCTCGCGACGTGACCCTATGTCACCCGGAGAAGAGAGGCTCGCCGGGGTGTGGCGCGTCGATGCGGCGGGTCCTCGTCGTGAACGGCCCCCGCCGGGAGTGCGCCGGCGCCACCACTCGCTCCAACACGCCGAACCCGAGCTCGGTCGCGATCGCGACGAGCGCGACCAGCAGGGCGCCGCCGAGCGTCATCCCGTCGTTTCCCTGCTTGAAGCCGTCGACGATGAACCGGCCCAGGCCGCCGCCCGCGACCAGTGCGCCGAGCGTCGCGGTCGCGATCACCTGCACCGCGGAGATCCTCAGACCCGCGACGATCAGCGGCGCCCCCAACGGGATCTCGATCGAGCGCAGCACGTCCCGCCCCGACAGTCCCATCCCGCGCGCGGCCTCGACGGTGTCCCTGTCGACGCCCTTCACCGCGACGTACGTGTTCGTGAGGACCGGCGGGATCGCGAGGAGGAACAGCGCCGCGATCGCCGGCCAGTCACTGAGGCCGAGGCCCAGCTGCAACGACACCGGGAAGGCGAGGGCCAGGATCGCGAACGACGGGATCGCGCGCCCCAGGTTCGCGATCGAGACCGCGACCAGCTCGCCGCGCCGCGTGTGCCCGATGTAGAGCCCGGCCGGCAGCGCGACTGCGGCGGCCGCCACGACGGCGATGGTCGATATCCAGAGATGCTCGAGGACGCGGATCGGGATCCCCGAGGAGCCCGACCAGTTGACGGGATCGGTGATCCACGTGACGAGCTCTTCGAGGACGCTCACGCTCTGTTCCACGGGGTCAGCAACCGCTCGACGAGGATCAGCAGGCGGTCGGCGCAGACCGCCAGCACGACGGACAGCACGGAGCCGACGATCGTCGCGGTCCAGAAGAAGCGCTCCAGGCCGAGCAGGATGAAGTGGCCGAGACCTCCCATCCCGATCATCGCGGTCACCGTCACGAGCCCGATCACCGTCACCGTCGCGATCCTGATTCCCGCCACGATGACGGGGAGCGCGAGCGGCAGCTCGACCCTCCACAGCAACTGGCGGGGGCTGTAGCCCATCCCGAGCGCGGCCTCGCGCGCGTCGGCCGGCACTCCCCCCAGCCCCGCGACGACGTTGCGGATCAGGATCAGCAGCGTGTAGCTGACGAGGCCGATCTCGGCGGTGGTCGTCGAGAGGCCGGTGAAGGACACGAGCATCGCGAACAGCGCGAGGCTCGGGATCGTGTAGAGGATCCCGGCGGCCGTCGCGACGGGGCCGTAGACGCGCCGGTGCCGGTGGCAGTAGACGCCGACCGGAAACGAGATCGCGAGGCCGATGCCGACCGCGATCAACGTGAGGAGCACGTGCTCCCACGACCGCGCGAGGAGCTCGTCGGCGTTGTCCCCGATCCAGCTCCAGCGGACGAGCTCGATCACGAGCCCAGCTCGGTCCTTATCGCGTCGAGGGTGAGGATCCCCGCGTCGCCTCCGGTCGCGCGGCGAACCCGGACCGCCGCGGACTTCGAGGTGACGATCGCGTCGAGCGCCTCCAGGAGCGACGTCCTCTCGTCGACGTAGCCGTCGGCGTGCACCCCGTCCCCCGGATCCAGCGTGACGTCCGAGACCCGCAACAGCGCCAGCCGCTTGAGCGCGCGCTCGCCGCCGATGAAACGCTCCACGAAGTCGTTCGCGGGTGAGCGCAGGATCTCGGCGGGGGCCGCGAGCTGCTCGACGATCCCGCCTCGGTTGAGGATCGCGATGCGGTCCGCCATCTTGAGGGCCTCGTCGACGTCGTGGGTCACGAACACGATCGTCTTGCGGA
>JALZEG010000357.1 GCA_030862185.1 Actinomycetota bacterium | reverse complement strand
CCGCCGCGACCGCGGCGGCAAAGCGAGCCCACGGCCTGACCGTCAGCGTCTGCCTGCCGGCGCTCGACGAGGAGGCGACGGTCGGCGCGATCTGCTCGACGATCTCGCGGGAGCTCGTCGAGGGATGCGGGCTGGTCGACGAGCTGATCGTGGTGGACAGCGGCTCGACCGACGCCACGGCAGCCGAGGCGCGGGCCGGGGGCGCCCGGGTGGTGGCGGCCGCGGACGCCGGCAAGGGCGAGGCGCTGTGGCAGAGCCTCTTCGTCGCCCGAGGAGACCTCGTCGTCTGGCTCGACTCGGACACGAGGGACTTCTCGTCCCATTTCGTGACGAACCTCGTCGCGCCGCTCGTGGACGACGAGTCGATCGCGCTGTGCAAGGGCTTCTACCGCCGGCCGCTCGCGACGGACCCAGCCCTCCCGCACCTCGGCGAGGGCGGGGGCCGCGTCACGGAGCTCGCCGCGCGGCCGCTCCTCGCGCTGCTCTTCTCCGAGCTCGCCGCGGTCGTGCAGCCGCTGTCGGGCGAGTACGCCGGACGCGCCGAGGTGCTGAGGTCGCTGCCGATGTTCACCGGCTACGCGGTCGAGGTCGGGATCCTCGTGGACCTCGTGGACCGGCTCGGTCTCGACGCGCTGGCTCAGGCTGACCTGGGCGTGCGCGTGCACCGCAACCGCGACGTGCCGTCGCTCGGGCGGATGGCGGCCGAGATCATGCGGGCGATCCTGCAGCGCGCCGAGGACCAGGGACGGCTCAAGACGGCAGACGACCTCGGCGACGTCCTCGTGCAGTTCGACGGACGGCCGGTCCCGTCACGGATCCCGCTGGCGGAGCGGCCCCCGCCGGCACAGGTGCCGTAAGGGCCTAGCGGCCGTACCTCCGGCTGCGGCGCCGCGCCGCGAACCACAAACCCGTCAGTGCCAGCACCGCGACGCCGCAGCCGATCGCGAAGGTGACGACGGCGTCTCCGTGAAGGATCGTCGCTCCGTGTGCAAGGTTCACGCTCGTGCTCCTCCTGGTCGTCTGAGACGTCAGCCTACGACGCGCCGGGCTCGCCTTCGGGAGGGACGACGGACGGCGCCTCCTGCGTGCCGCCCACACGGGCGTACGGGGACACCTCGTCGCCGAGGACGCGCGTCGTCCAGAAGTGGGCGAGCAGGAGCTTCACGACCGCGACCGCCGGCACGGCGAGAAGGATGCCCCAGAACCCCGCGATCGTCGCGCCCGCCAGCAGCGAGAGCATCACGGTCGCGGGGTGGAGCTGGACGGTCCGCTTCATGACGTTCGGGCTGATCACGTGGTTGTCGATCTGCTGCACGACGAGCGCGACGACGGCCGCGCCGACGCCGAGGGCCGCGCCCTCCGTCACCGTGCCCACGATCAGGCCGAGGCCGCCGCCGATGAACGGGCCGACGAGGGGAATGAGGTTGGTGAAGCCCGCGATCGCGCCGATCACGAGCCAGAACGGGAGCCCGATGATCCAGAACCCGACGCTGGACATGATGCCCACGACGAGCGCGACGAAGAGCTGGCCGCGGAAGAAGCCACCGACGGCGCGGCCGATCTTCGATCCGAGGTCGGCGAACTCCGCGCGGTGCGACTCCGGTACGAGGTTCAGCGCGTCCCTCTGCAGCTGCGGCAGGTCGATCAGGATGTACAGCGCGAGCAGGGGGGCCAGGATGAAGACGAGCAGGCCCTCGAGGACCGAGAAGCCGATCTCGGTGATCCTCCCGGCGTGGTGGCTGATCCGTTCGCGGAACTCGCGCGTCACCTCGTCGCACTCCGCGGTCGAGAACTCTCCCGCGACCGAGGTGCCCTCGGTGCCGAGGAGACACGAGATCTGCTCGGTGTCGAGCTCGATCCCGAAGCGGTCGTCGATGCCCACCGCGAAGTCGTTGATCGTGTCGACGAGATCCTCGCGGAGCTCGGGGAGGTTCTGCGAGAAGTTCGTGACCTGATCCGACACGAACGGCGCGAGCGCCATCCCGAGGAACGTCAGCCCGCCGAGGACGACCACGTACGAGAGCACCGCGCCGACCGCCCGCCGGACGCGCCGCTCCTCGAGCCGCGTGACGATCGGGTTGAGCAGGTAGATGATCAGCAGCGCGAGGACGAGCGGCGGGAAGATCACGCGGATCTCGTAGAGCAGCCACAGCCCGATCGCGACGGCGATCAGGATCCCGATGATCGACCACGCCGCGATCCCAGCACGCCGCAGACGCTCGCCGGGGGGAAGGCGCGGCGGGGCTTGCGAGCTCACGGCGACAGTATGCCCGCGGGGTCCGGCTTCACCCGTTCGCGACGTGCCGCGCCAGAAGCGCCGCCGTGACGCTCCGGACGCACGCGGCCGCCGCGTCGAACGCGTCCCGGCGGCCGCACTCGTCGACGAG
>JALZEG010000288.1 GCA_030862185.1 Actinomycetota bacterium | reverse complement strand
CCGGTGGATCCGGTCGTCGCGTTCGGGCTCGTGCTCCCGCCGCTGCTCCCGCCGGCGCCGCCGCCCATCGTCGAGATCGCGCCGGGGGCCCAGGGCCAGGCGCAGTCGCAGTCGCAGGCCCAGGCGCAGGCTGCGATGGCGGCACAGGAGCAAGAGCAGCCGCAGCTCGCGTACGTGGGGGCGACGCTGGACCACCGCCAGGCGATGGCCGAGGAAGAGGCGATGAGCCCGTACCGCCGGCGTTCGGAGGTTCCGCAGTGGGCGACGCTCGGCAGCGGCGCGGTCTTCCTGTCGCTCGCCTACGGGTGGCTGACCCTCAGCCGGCAGCGAGTCCGGGTCCAGCGGGTCCGCCGCTACTGACGCTCCGAGCAGGAGCGGCTCCCGCCCCGGCGAACCAACTCCGCATGAAGAAGACGATCGTTTCCCTCGTGGCCGCGCTCGCAGTGCTCGCGGCCCCCACCGCCCAGGCGACCATCGACGTCGAGAGCGAGGGCCCCGGCCCCCACTTCGCCTCGGAGAACGTCGAGTGGGTCACGAACGTCCCGCTCGCGATCGACAGCTCGGGCGCGAACTTCCACGGCGACTACATGTACATCACTACGTCGCGCGACCTCACGATCTACGACATCTCGAACCCCGAGTCGCCCCAGCGGATGGGGTTCCTCGTGCTCCCGCAGCAGCCGTACTTCGCGGAGGAGGACGTCGACACCAACGGGAAGGTCCTGCTAGTCGGCACGTTCCCGGACGACCTCTACGTCATCGACGTCGAGGACAAGTCGAACCCGGTCATCCTCGGCCAGGTCGGCAACGCCGACCAGCACACGTGGACGTGCGTCCTCGACTGCAAGTGGGCGTACGGCTCCGAGGGCCTCATCGCCGACCTGCGCGACCCGACGGCGCCGAAGATCGTCGGCAACTGGGGCGAGGGCATGCCGGCGAACCAGAGCCACGACGTGACCGAGGTCGCGCCCGGCCTGATCGTCACCTCGAGCTCTCCGATCATGTACCTGGACGCCCGCAAGAGCCCGGCCAAGCCGAAGCTGCTCGGAGTCGGTACCGCTCCCGACGGCCAGTACATGCACGGCAACCTGTGGCCGCGCGGGGGCAAGGACAAGTTCCTGCTGGCGGGGAGCGAGAGCACCGGCCCCTCGTGCGAGGACGGCGCGTACTTCATGACCTACGACACGACGAAGGTCAAGAAGACGAAGACGTTCACGTTGATCGACAAGTACACCGTGCAGAACGGGAACCCGACCGAGGGCGACGCAGCCGCCGACCTGTACTGCGGACACTGGTTCGACACGCACCCGACGTACAAGAACGGGGGCCTGGTGGCGATGGCGTGGTACGAGCACGGCACGCGCTTCCTCGACGTCGACTCCAAGGGCAAGATCAAGGAGGTCGGCTGGTTCCTGCCGATCGGCGGTTCGACCTCGGCGACGTACTGGATAAACGACGAGATCCTGTACTCGGTTGACTACAACCGGGGCCTGGACATCCTGAGGTTCACCGGCAAGGCCTAGCGCGCAGGACCGGTGCATGCGGTGCAGGGTGCACCGGTTGCACCACTCGATTCGTAGCGACCCTTTCGCACTACGGCCGGGCCGCCACCACCGCCCTCCGGTAGATCTCGGCCCCCGAGCCCGCGTCGGGGTCGTTGCTCTCCGCCTCCGCCAGGATCGCCAGGAAACGTTCGCGCGGAGCCGGGGCGCCCAAACCCTCCATCAGCTCCATCGTGCGCTCCGCGTACAGCATCACCTGCAGGGTCTCGATCCCCGCCAGGTCGTTGAAGAACCATCCGCAGCTCGTGAACATCGACAGCGCGTAACGCTGAAGGTCCAGCAGCGCGGCCGCGCGCCCGGGGAACGCGTGACCCTCCGTCTCGCGCGCAACGAACTCTTCTAGCTCGACCACGCCGCAGAGCACGTCCACGTAGCGGTCCCGGGCCCTCCACGGGTGCGTCAACACCTCCCGGCCCGCACGTTCGTAGACGTCGTCGGCGGCTTGGCGGACGATCTCCAGACCACGCCGCAGGGGGCCGCGCCACTTCTGGTTCCACCCCGGCTCGCCGCCGGTGAAGCAGCCGCAGTCCTCCTTCCAGCGCCCGACGCCGTGCACGCAGGACCACGACGTGCCGGCGGCGGGAAGCTGCACCCATCGCTCCGCGGGACAGTCGCGCAGGAACTCCGAGTGCGACACGGCCTCGATCCCGCGCCGCTCCGCCTCGACGAACAGGGCCCACGCGAGCCCGACGTCTCCGAACTTGTGGTGGTGGCCGTACGTCTCGCCGTCGGTCGCGCAGTGGACGAGGTGGCAGTCGGCCGAGACCCGCGCCTCGAAGAGGTCGATCAATCCCTCGGCGGACGCGGCCGCTCCGTCGAACGCGATCGCGTGGCTGATCGCGCCGTCGTAGAACAGGATCGTCAGGTAGCGGCCGGAGCCGTCGGAGTGCGCGCAGCGATACGCGACCGTCGTGTCGAGCGGCTCGTCGGCCACGTCCACCCACTGCCCCTCCGGCGGCGACCAGTAGCGCGCCTGGCCCGGCGCCAGGATCGTGAACCCGACGCCCTCCTCGATCAGCACGTCGATCGTCCGCTCGTCGGCGGCGGTCTCCGGCAGCCAGATGCCCTCGGCGCGGCGGCCGAAGCGGTGGCGGAAGTCGCGCAGCCCCCACCGCACCTGGGTCCGGATGTCGCGCACCGGCGACAGCGGCAGGATCGTGTGGTGGTACGCCTGCGCGAGCGCGTTCCCGTGGTCGGCCGCCACGATCGCGTCGTACGTCGCGCGGTCCGCCTCCTTCATCCACTCCAGCAGCGTCGGGCCGACGTTGAACGAGAGCCGCTCGAAGTTGTTGACGACGCCGATGCCCGCGAGGTCGACGCCCGTGTTCGGCCGGTACGACTCCGCGTTCACGCGCTCGTTCCAGTCGCGGAACGGCGCGGCCCCCGGCTGGACGTCGACGTGCCCCGTCCAGGGGTTCTCCCGCGGGGGCTGGTAGAAGTGCCCGTGGACCGTTATCCGTGCAGCCACACCACTCCGAGGGGCGGCAGCGTCACGTCGGCCGAGTAGTCGAGGCCGTGCCACGGCCGGTCGACCGCGGTCACGAACCCCATGTTCCCGGTGTTGGTGCCGCCGTACGGGGCGGCGTCGGTGTTGAGCACCTCGGTGTAGCGGCCCTTCTTCGGCAGCCCCACGCGGAACTCGGCGCGCGGCACCGGCGACAGGTTGCAGATGCACGCGAGCACGGAGCCGTCGTTCCCCTTCCGGTAGAACGAGATCACGTTGTTGTCGGCGTCGTTCGCGTCGATCCACTGGAACCCTTCGGGCGTGAAGTCACGCTCCCACAGCGCCGGGATCGCGCGGTACGTCTTGTTCAGGTCGCTCACCATCTTCTGCAGCCCCCGGTGCGCGGGGTCGTCGAGCACGTGCCAGTCGAGCGACCAGTCGTGGTTCCACTCCCCCTCCTGGCCGATCTCACCGCCCATGAACAGCAGCTGCTTGCCCGGGTGCGCCCACATGTAGGCGAGGAGGCAGCGCAGGTTCGCGAGCCGCTGCCACTTGTCGCCGGGCATCTTCCCGATCAGCGACCCCTTGCCGTGCACGACCTCGTCGTGGCTCAAGGGCAGCACGAAGTTCTCGCTCCACGCGTACACGAGGCTGAACGTCA
>JALZEG010000273.1 GCA_030862185.1 Actinomycetota bacterium | reverse complement strand
ATGCACACGCGCCAGTCGCCCAGCTCGTCGCGGAAGCGCTCGATCACGATCGTGCGGTCGTCGGGCAGCGCCGCCGTCGCCTCACGCTGCTCCTTCAGGTACGCGACGAGGTTCGCCGCCGCGAAGTCGTCCAGCCCGGCCGCCTTCAGCGTCGCCGTCTGCTCGCGCGGCTTGCCCGCCGAGACCTCTCTCACGAACGCGCCGAGGGCCTTGCCCAGCTCCACCGGCCGTCCCGGCGCGTCGCCGTGCCAGAACGGCATCTTCCCCGGCGCACCCGGCGCGGGAGAGACCAGCACGCGGTCGTGCGTGATCTCCTCGATCAGCCAGCTCGACGCGCCCAGCAGGAAGACGTCGCCGGGCCGGCTCTCGTAGACCATCTCCTCGTCGAGCTCACCGACGCGCGCCCCCTTCTCGCCGACGAGGAACACGCCGTAGAGGCCGCGGTCCGGGATCGTGCCGCCGGAGGTGACGGCGAGATGCTGCGCGTTCCCGCGCGGCGTCAGCCGGTTCGTGGCCCGGTCCCAGTTCAGCCGCGGCCGCAGCTCCGCGAAGTCGCTCGACGGGTAGCGGCCGGAGAGCATGTCGAGGACGCTCTCGAGGCCCCCGCGCGGGAGGTCGGCGAAGGGGGCCGCCCGGCGCACGACCTGCTCGACCTCGTCGACGTCCCACGGCTCCATCGAGACCATCGCGACGATCTGCTGCGCGAGGACGTCGAGCGGGTTGCGCGGGTAGCGCAGCTCTTCGATCTTTCCTTCGCGCATGCGCTGTATGACGACCGCGCACTCGAGCAGGTCGCCGCGGAACTTCGGGAAGAAGACGCCGCGGCTCACCGCACCGACCTGGTGACCGGCGCGGCCGACGCGCTGCAGGCCCGACGCGACGGAGTCCGGGGCTTCGACCTGGACGACGAGGTCGACCGCGCCCATGTCGATGCCGAGCTCCAGCGAGCTCGTCGCGACGACGGCCGGCAGACGTCCGGACTTGAGGTCGTCCTCGATCAGCAGGCGCTGCTCGCGGCTGACGCTGCCGTGGTGGGCCCGAGCGATCAGGTCGCCGGCAAGCTCGTTCAAGCGCGAGCACAACCTCTCTGCGAGCCGGCGCGAGTTCGCGAACACGATCGTCGACCGGTGGGCCTTGACGAGGTCGAGGAGCGCCGACTCGACGTGCGGCCAGACACTGTTCCTCGCTTCGGGGCCCGTCACCGAACCTCCTGGAGCCTCGTCCAGCGGTTCCCCGAGCGTCGACATGTCCTCGACCGGCACGACGATCGACAGGTCGAACTCCTTCTCGCCCGGGACCGCGACGACGTCGACGTTCCGCCGGCCCCCGAGCCAGCGAGCGACCTCGTCGTGCGGCCGGACAGTTGCGCTGAGGCCGATCCTCTGCGCCGGGTTCTCCAGCAGCTCGTCCAAGCGTTCGAGGCTCAACGCGAGGTGCGAGCCGCGCTTCGTGCCCGCCACCGCGTGGACCTCGTCGACGATGACGGTCTCGACCGTGCGCAGCGTCTCGCGCGCCGCCGACGTCAGCAGCAGGAACAGCGACTCGGGAGTGGTGATCAGCACGTCGCTCGGCCGGGAGGCGAAGCGCCGGCGATCCTCCTGCGGCGTGTCGCCGGTCCGGACCGCGACCGAGATCTCGGGCGGCGGGAGCTCGAGCCGCACCGCGGCGCCGCGGATCCCGCTGAGCGGCGAGCGGAGGTTGCGCTCGATGTCGACCGCCAGGGCCTTGAGCGGAGAGACGTAGAGCACGCGCACGCCCGCTGCCGCGTCGGCCGGCCTCGGCGCCGAGAGGCGGTCGATCGACCACAGGAACGCGGCGAGCGTCTTGCCCGAGCCCGTCGGCGCGACGACGAGGGCGTCGCGGCCCCCGGCGATCGCCGCCCACGCCCCCGACTGCGCGGCCGTGGGCGCCTCGAAGGACGACTCGAACCACGCCCTGGTCGGAGCCGAGAAACGCCCGAGCACGTCCGTCTTCGTCATCGCCCCATCATGCCGGGATCCGGGGGTCTAGGCGCGGGCCCAAGTCCGGGTGAGCGGTGGCTCCCCGTCCAGGAAGACGTAGCTCAGCTTCACCTCGGCCCCCTCGGGGATCAGCCCGTTCGCTTCCAGCGCCTCCGCGTACAGCGCGAGCTGGTCGGGCTCGCCGTCGATCTCGAATCGCTTACCGGTCTTGAAGTCGACTATCTCGAGGCCCTCGGGGGTCTCGTACACCGCGTCGACCCGGCCCCGGACGAAGCGGCCGTCCCGCTTCAGCGTGAACGGAAGCTCGACCATCGGCTCGCCGGACGGAAGGACGGCGAGCTCGCGGCCGCCGTAGCCGGACTCCTCCCACCTCGCCAGCAGGTCGCGCATCACTCCCCCGCCGGTGACCTCTCCCGGCTCGTCGAGCTCGCCCTCGTCCGGATACGCGGCCATCCCGCGCGAGCGCTCCTCGATCATCCGGTGGACCTCGGTGCCGAGCCGGCGGGCCCGGGTCGGCCGGTCGGGCAGCGGGCGGACGAGCCTCCACGCCTCGAGCTCGCCCTTCCCGAGCTGCACCTGCGCAGTCGCGGACACGAAGTCGGGCACCGGTGCGTCGGCGGGCCGCCGCGGCGCGACCGCGGCCGCGATCACCTGCAGGTCGTCCTCGTGGGCCGCGACGAGGCGCTCGGCCTCGGCTCGCTCGGCGTCCGGAAGCTCGGCCAGCAGCGACTCGACCGTCGTGCGGCCCTCGACCACCGCGTCGGCCGCGGCCCCCCATCCCTCGTCGAACAGCTCGTCGCCGAGCCCGATCCTCGGTTCCGGCGGCCACCTCCGCCGGTCCTCCATCGCGCGGAACAGCGGGTTCTCGTCCGGGGCGTCGGCGCGCGCCACGCACTCCACCAGGTCGTCGCGCTGCGCGAGCTCCTCCCAGAACGGCGACGGCCCCTTCGGCTGCTTGTCGCGGCCGTACCACCACGCCGCGGTGACGGCGAGGTTCTGCTTCGCGCGCGTCAGCGACACGTAGAACAGCCGGCGCTCGTCTTCGAGCACCCGGTCGCGCACCGCCTTCTGGAACTCCGGCAGCTTGCCATCGAACTTCGGCAGGTGCTCCGCGTCCTCACGGACCTCGTACGGGAGCTCGGCGTAGCTCGTCAGGGGGTTCGACGCGCGCGTGTTCGGGAAGATCGAGTAGACGGGCTCGCCGCTCTTGCCGACCGCCGCCGCGACAGACGGTACGAACACGCATTCGAACTCGAGCCCCTTCGCGGTGTGCACGGTCATGAGCTTCACGGAGTCCTGGTCCGCGGGCTGGGTCGACTCCAGGGTCTCCTCGGCGTCCTCCGCCGCGTCCAGGTACGCGATGAACGACCTCAGCGTCGCCTCGCCCTCGACCGGGGCGAACGACGCGACCTGGTCGAGGAAGTTCGAGACGTTCTGCTTCGCGCTCGCGGCGGTGCGCGACGCCGACGAGTCGAGCGCATCGACGATCCCGGCCTGACGGATGACCTCCTGCACGAGCTCGAGCAGCGACGCGTTCGACTTCCTCCGCAGCGCCGCGAGCCGGTCGGAGAAGGCGCGTAGCCGCCGCTTGGCCTCGGCCCCCAAGTCTGCGATCTCGTCCACGTGGGCGAGCGCCTCGGTCAGCGAGAAACCGACGTCGCCGGGCTCGACGTCGCGCGCCGCGTCGGCGTCGCCGCCGGCGAGCTGGAGACGCAGGTCCGAGTTGCGCGACGCCGCCCAGCGCGCGAGCAGCGAGAGGTCGCGGAAGTGGATGCGCCAGCGGGGGCCGAGCAGGATGCGTCCGAGCCACCGGTTCGCCCCGGGCTTCGTCTCGAGCGCGCGCAGCCACGCGACGATCTCGGTGACCTCGGGCGTCTTCAGGAGGCCGCCGAGCCCCACGACCTCGACAGGGATCTCCCTCTCCTCGAGCGTCTGGAGCAGCATGTCCATCGCCGCCTTGCGCCGCACGAGGATCGCGATGTCCTTCCACTCGACGGGGTCGCGGCCCTCGTCGAGCGACCGGCCGTGCAGGTCCTCGCAGCGCTGCGCGATCCATTCGGCCTCGGCGCGCTCGTCGGGGAAGAGCCCGACCTCGACGCGGCCGTCCCCGTTCGCAGGATGCGGACGCAAGGGCTCGCCCGGCCGGCGCGCCGGGTCGATCGCCTCGACGACGTGGTTGGCTACCTCGAGGATCCGCCGGCCCGAGCGGAAGTTCTCCGACAGCGACACCGCGTCGTAGACGGCACCGTCCGCGCGCGGGAAGTCGTAAGGGAAGCCGATGAGGTTGTACATCGTGGCGCCGCGCCAGGCGAAGAT
>JALZEG010000256.1 GCA_030862185.1 Actinomycetota bacterium | reverse complement strand
GACCTCGCCGCGTAGCTGCCGTCGCCGTACATCATGTTCAGGTCGTAGTCGTCCCGCTCCGGGAACTCGATCAGCGCGTAGAACCCGGCGTCGGCCGCCGCGGAGTCGATCTGGAAGTTGAACGCGTCGTGCGTCGGGTCGCTGCCGTCGATGTCGGCGGTAGAGGCATCCAACGTCACCTTCTGCTCCAGCGGCGCGGCCTCCGTTGCCGCGTCCGTGACCGTGATCGTCGGCTTGTCCTTGCCCGCTTCGGCAGGAGTGAACGAGGCGCAAGCGGCGGGAGGCGGAGTCGGACACCCGGTCTTCTTCCCCTTGCCCTTGTCGCAGCCCTTCGGCTTGCCCTTGCCCGGCTTCTTCGGCTTCTTCGGCTTCTCCGGCTTCACCGGAGGCTCGCCCGGCCCCTCGCCCCCTGCGCCGGCAACGACGTAGTCCGTCCCCGGCTTCGTGTCGTCGATCGGCTGAGCTACGCCGCGGACTCCGGCGGCGCTCTGGGCGGTCTGGTCACTGCCTACGAACACGAACGTCGCGGCGACGGGCGCCTGGAGGATCGATCCGTCCGTGAGCAGCGGGCTGTAGGACCTGGGGACCGTGATCGTCGCGAGACCGCCTTCCCCGCCGGGGCCTGCCGCGAAGACGACGTGCGTGCCCTCCGCGAGCCTGTCCAGCTCGTTGCAGCCGTCGGTGACCCGCGCGAGGTTGTCGCTGGGGTAGGTCTGGCCCTTCGTGTAGCCCTCGAACAGGAGGCAACCGTCGGGGCCGGTCTCGACCTCGAATTTGAACCCGAGCGAGTTGGCGGTCGGAGCCCCTTCCGTGAGGACGTGGACCTGGAAGCTCGTCGCGTCGTGGCTGAACCAGACCTTGCCGATGTCGGTCTGGCTTCCGCCGTCGGCGGGCGGCGTGGTGTTGTCCTCACCGAGGCCGTTCGCGTCACCGAAGGGATCCTCGATCAATACCGTTGCGGGTACCTCGGTCGGCTGCGCGGGCGGGTCCTGCGCGCTCGCGGGCGAAGCAGTGACGGCTCCACCGATCAGACCGAAGGCCGCTATCACAGAAACAAGCCGCTTCTTCATTGCCAACTCCCCGTTCAAAAGGCGACATACCGCCGCGAACCGGACGGACGACCGTCCCGGCGCCGTCCGGGGAGGGTTCTCCGGGCCGCGCGCCACTCCTGCCACTACCGCCCTCGTGCGCGGGCGGTCTCGTCCTGTAGCGCGGTCAGCACCTCGACCTCGATCAGATCCTTGGGACGACCGCCGGCGCGTGACCCAACAAGAAAGGCCCCGGCGGAATTCGCCGGGGCCTTTCTTTCGGGATCGAAGAGCTCTCTCAGCCGCCCTTCTTCTTGCAGCCCTTCTTCTTGCCCTTGCCCTTCTTGCAGCCGGGCGGGAGCTTCTCCTCGGGCTCCTCGCCGCCCGCAGGGGTCACCGTGTAGGCCACCCCGGGCTTCGTGTCGTCGACGAGCCGGTGGACGCCCCGGTATCCCGTGGCGGTGATCTGCTCGCCGCCCACGAAGATCCGCGACCGAGCGATGGATCCGTCGAGGATCGATCCGTCTGCGAGGAGGGGGCTGTAAGACCTGGGGACCGTGATCGTCACCAGGCCACCCTCGTCTCCGGGCCCGGCCGCGAAAACGACGTGTGTCCCCTCGGCAAGCCTCTCCAGCTCGTTGCAGGCGTCCGTGACGCGCGCGAGGTTGTCGCTCAGGTAGGTCTGACCCTTCGTGATGCCCTCGAACAGGAGGCAGCCGTCGGGCCCCGTGACAACCTCGAACATGAAGCCGAGCGAGTTGCTGGTCGGGGGCCCCTCCGTAAGGATGTGGACCTGGAAGTTCGTGGCGTCGTGGCTGAACCACACCTTGCCGATGTCGGTCTGGCTCCCGCCGTCCGCCGGCAGCGTCGTGTTGTCCCCGCCGAGGAAGTTCGCGTCCCCGAACGGATCCTCGATCAAGATGCTCTCGGGTACTTCGGTGGGCTGCGGCGGCGGCTCGGTCTGCTTTGCTGCGACCGGCGCCATGAGGCCGGATGCGACCAGCGCGATGGATGCGACGGCGACGACGAGCCGTTTCATGTCTCAACTCCCCCAGTCGAGTGAAGTCCTCCATAGAGGAATTCGCATAGCGGCGGGGGATTCCTTCCGAAAAGTCCGCCGTGGTCCGCCCGAGTCGGGAATCATCTCCGGAGCCATGAGAGTCGTCCGCATACCGATGTCGACCGCACGGGCGACCGCCGCCGGCGTGACTGCCGTGGTGGGAGCCGTCGGGCTGTGGGCCGTCCACCCGGAGGTCGACCCCGGGGGAATCCCGCTCGGCGCCGGATTTGCGATGTTGCTGACCCACAACCGGTGGAAGCACGACCCTCCGGACGCGTACGCCTGGGGGTGGGCCAACGCCGCGCTGGGCATGGCGGGCGGCGGCCTGCTCACGTCGGGGGCGGCGGAAGGGAGCGGGCTCGGGCTCGGACTCGCACTCGGCAGCGCCTGGGCACTCGTCGTGCTCCCGCGGCTGACGCGCCCGCGCGACAAGAAACGCCCCGGCTAGTCCGTAATCGGCCCGAATCCCGCGCTCCAGGCGGGCGATGACTAGTCATCGCGGCCCCAAAAGCAGCTTTTCTCACCCCCGGCGACTAGTAAATGACCCGCGGCGACTATTCAGACCCGGCTTTCGGCCCCCGATCACCCAACCAGTCGAGCCCCGCATTGCGTGGAGAGGCCACGCGGGGGAGTAATGGGAGGGAACACGACATGGGGCAGCATGACCTGGCACCCACCACGGACGAGAAGAAGCAACGGCGGCGGAAGATCCTCCTGTCGCTCGGAGCGGTGGCGGTCGTGGGGGCCGTCGTCGGAGGCGGCACCTACGCGACGTTCAACGCGCAGACCGCCAACCCCGGCAACGTCTGGGCGGACGGCACGCTGATCCTGTCGAACAAGGTCGGCGCGGGCACGACGTGTCTGTCGACCGGCACGGGGACCAACACGGACACGAACGTGAACGCGAGCTGCGACGCGCTCTTCACCGGCGCGACGCTGCGCAAGCCGAACGACTCGGCGACGGTCAACGTCAACGTGCGCAACGAGGGCAGCCTCAACGCCGCGGCGCTGAAGCTCCACTCGAGCGCCTGCACCGCGGGCGACACCGCCGGCGAGACCTACAAGGGCTCGGGCGACCCCTGCGACAAGGTGCAGCTCTACGTGCAGAAGTGGACCGACGCGGCGCGGACGGTCCCGGCGGCGTGCGCCTACGGGAGCGCGACCGCGCTGACGCCGAACTCGTGCGACTTCGCGGCCACGGGCGCAGAGGCCAAGACCCTCGGTGCGTTCGCGACCGCCAACGGCTCCGCGACGCCGCTCGACCTCGGCGGGCTCAGCTCGGGCACGACCGGCTACTACACGGTCGGCGTGAAGCTGCCGCAGTCGACGGGCAACACCTACCAGGGCCGCCGGGCTTCGATCGACTTCACCTGGACCCTGGAGCAGTAACCATGACGACGCTGGGAGCGGAGATGCCGGCTCTGGGAGAGATGCCGGCGACTCTGAACGAGGTGGTCACGCAGCGGGCGGCCGGGTAT
>JALZEG010000233.1 GCA_030862185.1 Actinomycetota bacterium | reverse complement strand
ATCCCGAACGCGTCGTCCCGGATCTCCGGCCGTCCGTTGTCCGTCTGCACGTCGTGGTTGCCGAGCACCGCGTGGAACCTCACGCCGTCGTCGGTGAGGCACTCGTACGGCCGGTAGAAGGCCTTGGCGAAGCGGTCGGGATCGCCGTCGGGGTAGACGTTGTCGCCCGTCGTCACGACGAGGTCGAAGGGGTGGTTGTCGCGCCAGGAGCACATGCGCCGCGCCACCGACCGCTGAACGTCGTCACCGGTCCCGAAGTCGCCGATCACCGCGAACGTGTACGGCTCCGGCTCCGGCGAGGGCGAGACTCCCGGCAGCGACAGCGACGGCAGCGGCGTGACCGTGGTCTGCGCCGCGCCCGGCTCGCAGCACTCCGCGTCTGCGGCCGAGTCGTCGAACACGCCGCACGACGCGAGCGCGAGGCACGCG
Source organism: Actinomycetota bacterium (assembly GCA_030862185.1). Taxonomy (GTDB): domain Bacteria; phylum Actinomycetota; class CADDZG01; order CADDZG01; family WHSQ01; genus JALZEG01. The sequence goes on along the minus strand of JALZEG010000233.1, from coordinate 1,936 downwards.
AGCAGCGCAGCGAGCGTCTTCCTCACTGGTCCTCCTTCACGAGCGGCACGAAGCGCGCCGGCGTCACCAGCCGGGTCGCGGCGAGCTCGCCGTTCCTCTTCACGTAGAGCGTCACCTCGTCGCTGCCCCTCCTCTTCACCGGGATGACGAGCCGGCCGCCTTCGTTCAGCTGCTCGACGAACGGCTCCGGAACCTCCGTCGCGGCCGCCGCGACGACGATCCCGTCGAAGGGCGCCCGGTCGGGACATCCCTTCCACCCGTCACCGACGATCACCTCGGCGTTTTGGATCCCTTCCGCGGCCAGATTCGCCCGCGCCGCCTCGGCCAGCGTCTCCCAGCGCTCCATCGAGACGACCTCCTTGCAGAGCTTCGCCAGGAGCGCGGTCTGGTAGCCGTAGCCGGTGCCGACCTCGAGCACACGGTCGCCGGGCTGCGGATCGACGGCCTCGATCATCCGGGCGATCAGCGAGGGCTGCGACGTCGTCTGCCCCTCCGGGATCAGCACGGGCCGGTCGCGGTAGACGTCGCCGGAGTCGGGCGGGACGAATCCCGCACGGTCCGTGGCCTCGAAGGCCCGCACGATCCGTCCCTCGCCGAGCTCACGGCGGATCAGGCCGACCAGGCCCTCGTTATCCCGCGGCATCACGCCTCCTTCGGGCTGCGCCGGCACGCGGCGGTACCCTTGCCCCATGTCGCGCTTCGAACGCCTGAGCGTCCTCGACGAGCTGTTCTTGCATCTCGAAGGACCCGATACCCACATGCACGTCGGAGGAGCCGCGATCTTCGAAGGTCCACCCCCCGACTACGAAGAGGTCCTCGACATGGTGCGGTCCCGGCTCCAGATGGTGCCGCGCTTCCGCCAGAAGCTGGTAACCGTCCCGTTCGGGCTCGGCCGGCCGGTGTGGGTCGACGACACGCACTTCAACCTGGAGTACCACGTCCGCCACACGGCCCTGCCCTCGCCCGGCGACGACTCGAAGTTCCGGCGCCTCACGGCGCGGATCATGTCGCAGCAGCTCGACCGCACCAAGCCGCTATGGGAGATCTGGTTCGCGGAGGGGCTGACCAGCGACCGCTTCGCACTGATCAGCAAGACACACCACTGCCTCGTCGACGGCGTCTCCGGGGCCGACATCATGTCGGTGATCCTCGACCTCGGGCCCGAGCCGCAGCACGTCGAGCCGCAAGCGTGGCGGCCCGACCCCGAGCCGACGCCGGACCAGCTCCTGCTCGACGCGCTGCGCGAGCGCCTGACGTCGCCGGCCGAGATCGTGCGGACGCTCCAGTCGAGCGTCATCGATCCCGCGAAGATCCCGAACCGGCTGATCGAGAGCCTGCGCGCGCTCGCCGCGTTCGTCGGCGGCACGCTGGACTTCGCGCCGACCTCCTCTTTGAACCAGCCGATCGGGCCGCACCGCCGTTTCGAGACCGTCCTCGTCGAGCTCGCCGAGATCAAGCGGATCAAGAATGCGCTCGGCGGAACGGTCAACGACGTCGTGCTCGCGGCGGTCACCGGGGGCCTCCGCAGGTTGTTGAAGGCGCGCGGCGAGCGCGTCGACGACCTCGTGCTGCGCGCGATGGTGCCGGTGTCGGTGCGCGCGGAGGCCGACCGGGGTGCGTTGGGGAACCGCGTCGCATCGATGTGGGCGCCCCTGCCGGTATACGAGCCGGACCCGCGCTGGCGGCTCGAGAAGATCTCCGAGACGATGGGCGACCTCAAGCAGTCCGGCCAGGCCGTGGGGGCCCAGGTCCTCGCGAGCCTCGGCGAGTACGCGCCGCCGACGATCGTGGCGCAGGCCGCGCGGCTGGTCGCGCGGCAACGTGCGTTCAACCTCGTGGTGACGAACGTGCCGGGGCCGCAGATCCCGCTGTACACGCTGGGCCGGGAGATGAAGGACGTCTACCCGGTGCTGCCGCTGGCCGACAACACGACGCT
>JALZEG010000230.1 GCA_030862185.1 Actinomycetota bacterium | reverse complement strand
GTGTAGGACTCGATGCTGTGCTTGCCCAGCTCCCGGCCGAAGCCCGACTGCTTGTAGCCCCCGAACGAGACCCCGGGGTCGTACAGGCCGGCCGTGTTCACCCAGACCGTCCCCGCCTTGATGCCCCGGGCGACCCTGTGCGCCTTCGACACGTCCTGCGTCCACACCGCCGCTGCCAGGCCGTAGATCGAGTCGTTCGCGATCGCTATCGCCTCGTCCACGTCCGACACCTCTATCACCGCCGCAACCGGGCCGAAGATCTCCTCCTGCGCGATCCGCATGTCGTTGCGGACTCCGGTGAAGACGGTCGGCTCGACGAAGTAGCCGTCGCCCAGCTCTGCCGCGCGGCCCCCGCCACACGCCACCTCGGCCCCCTCCGTCCTGCCGATCTCGATGTAGCCCGTCACGCGGTCGAGCTGCTCCTGCGAGATCACCGGCCCGATCCCCGTCTCCTCGTCCAGCGCGGGGCCGAGCTTCATCGACTTCGTCGCGTCGACGAGCGAGCCGACGAACTCGTCGTGGATCGAACTCTCCACGAGGACGCGCGTCCCGGCCGTGCACATCTGGCCGGAGTTCATGAACACGCCGAGCATCGAGCCCTTCGCGGCGCGGCGCAGGTTCGCGTCGGCGAACACGATGTTCGGCGACTTCCCGCCGAGCTCGAGCGTCACCCGCTTCAGGTTGCTCTCCGACGCGTGCAGGATCTTGCGGCCGACCTCGGTGGAACCGGTGAACGCGACCTTGTCGACGTCGACGTGCTCCGCAAGCGGCCCTCCGACCTCCTCGCCGAATCCGGTCACGACGTTCACGACGCCCTCGGGCACCCCGGCCTCGAGGCACAGCTGCGCGAGACGGAGCGCCGTAAGCGGCGACTGCTCCGCCGGCTTCAGCACGCACGTGTTGCCGCACGCGAGCGCGGGGGCGAGCTTCCACGACGCCATGATCAGCGGGTAGTTCCACGGGATGATCCCCGCGCACACACCGACCGGCTCGCGCAGCGCGTACACGAACATGTCGTCGGCGGTCGGGTTCGTCTCGCCGTAGATCTTCGTCGGCCACCCCGAGTAGTAGCGGAAGCATTCGGCCGCGGCCCACACCTCCCCGGACGCGAGCTTCAGCGGCTTGCCGGAGTCGATCGACTCGAGCTGGGCAAGCTCGTTGATGTTGCGCTTGATCAGGTCGGCGACCTTGAAGAGGACCTCGGCCCTCTTGCCCGGACGCAGCCCCGTCCAGCGCCGGTCCTCGAAGGCCTCGCGGGCCGCCGCGACAGCGGCGTCGACGTCGGGCACCCCGGCGCGCGGCACCTCGGTCACCACGCCGCCCGTCGACGGGTCAATCACCTCGAACGTCTCGCCCGAGACGGCGTCGACGGGTTGACCGGCGATCGTCATCTTCGGCGAGCCTTCGAGGAACTTCGTGACCTCGGGCAGGACGTCGATGCGAACCATAGGAGGGCCTCCTGGATACGTGATCGAGTGGGTTGGACCGCAGTCTACGAGCGAGCGACGGCCGCCGCCGCGTAGGAGCCGAGCAGCCGCGTGAACGTCGAGTGCTCGCTGAGCTCGGCCAGCGCCTCGACCATCTGCTCGGACTCCGCCGGCGCCTGCACGTCCGCGTAGAAGACATACTCCCACGGGCGCCCGGCGCGGGGCCGCGACTCGAGCTTCGTGAGGCTCAGGTGCCGCTCGGCGAACGCGCCGAGACAGCGGTAGAGCGAGCCGGCCACGTGCCCGACGCCGAAGACCAGCGACGACTTGTCCGGCGCGCCCAGCGGCTCCGGCCCGCGCGCCAGGGCCGCGAAGCGCGTGTGGTTGTCGGGATAGGTCTGGATGCGTTCGGCGACGACCTCGAGCCCGTACATCTCGCCCGCGCGCCGCGACGCGATCGCCGCGGTCGCGCGCAGCGACCCCTCGGCGACGCGCTTCGCGGCCCCCGCGGTGTCGTACTCCGGGCGCACCGACACCTCGAGCGCGCTGAGGAACTCCTCGCACTGCGCGATCGCCTGCGGATGCGAGATCACCTCTGTCAGGTCGTCGACGTGTGTGCCGGGCAGCGCGAGGAGGCAGTGGTCGACGCGCACGACGGTCTCGGCGACGAGGTGGAGCCCGTGCTTCAGGAACAGGTCGTAGGTCTCGTTGATGCTGCCGGCCTGCGAGTTGTCGACGGGGACGAGCCCGTACCGGACCCGGCCGACCTCGACGGCCTCGAAGACCTTGCGGATAGAGGCCTGGGGCAGGAGCTCGGCCCCCGGGAACAGCGACGAGGCCCCCTCCTCGGAGTAGGCCCCCCTCTCACCCTGGTAAGCGACGGTGGTCATCGGCCGCGAGCGTAGGCGCAAAGAAGAAGGCCCGGCCCTCGAAGCGGGCCGGGCCTTCGCCACACGATCCCTAGTTGTTCGGCGGTCCGGACGAGATGAGCTCGAGGAGCGCGCCCACGTCCTGCTCGTCGGCGTGGCGTGCGATGTCGCCGATGCTGACGATCCCGACCAGGTCGTGGCCGTCGATCACCGGCAGACGCCGGACCTTGTGGTCGGCCATCGTGTTGATGGCGATCTTGATCGAGTCGTCGGCGCCGATCGTGACCGGCTTGCCCTGGCCGAACTCGCCCGCCCTCGTCTGGCCCGGATCGCGGCCTTCGGAGATCACCTTCACGACGATGTCGCGGTCGGTGAGCATCCCCTTCAGGCGGTTGTCCTCGCCGCAGATCGGCATGGCGCCGATGTCGCTCTTCGCCATCATCTTGGCGGCGTCCAGGATCGAGTCCTTCTCGCCGACGCACTCGGCGGACGGGGTCATGATCTCTCGCGCGGTCTTGGCCATCCCTTCCCTCCTTGGATAAGCGCCTTCGTCCTCCTCCTACCCCGGCCCCCCGGCCCAAAAACGAGGGCCAGAATGGGCGGGGTTCCTCACCCGGCAGGAGGAGCTTGGATTGCGTAGAATGCTGACGGGCGCACCAATCTGGGGGATTGCGGCATGACCACTGCGGGCAGCAGCGACACGGGCGGCCACGCCTTCGAACGGCAGTGGCCTGATCTTGCACGGCGTCTCGACACGATGCTGGCGGGCAAACGCGTCCCGCCGCACAAGCGCGACGACATCGTGCAGGAGACGGGGCTCCGCCTCTTCCGCATGTGGGACCAGGTGGATCCCGAGCGACCGCTGTGGGCGCTCGTCGTCACGATCGCGCTCAACCTGCTGCGCGACGAGGCCCGCAAGCGCCCCGAGCGCGAGGTCCTCGGGCTCGTCCCCGACCGCCCCGCCGACCAGGACGTCGAGCGCGCCGGGCTCGCCCGGCTCGAGTGGCGGCGGGTCCAGAGCGCGATGACGCAGTTGAGCCCCGCGCACCGTTCGATCCTCATGGCCGAACTCGGCGACGAGGCCTCGGTGTCGTCGCGGGGGCCGAACGCCACGAAGATGCTCCGCATGCGCGCGCGCCGCCGGCTCAACGCGCTGCTGGACGTCGCGTCGGCGAGCGGCGTCGTTGTCGCCATCCGCATCCGGCGCCTCTTCGACTTCGAGCACCACGTCATCGCGCTCCGCAGCCTGTTGTCGTCGAGCGAGAACCTCGCGGCCCCCGCGGCGGCCGGCTTCCTCTCGGCGGTCGCGCTGTTCGCCGCGAGCGCGGGGCCCCTTGCCGGCGAGGCCGGTGCGGGCGTCCTCCAGGATCCGGCC
>JALZEG010000213.1 GCA_030862185.1 Actinomycetota bacterium | reverse complement strand
AGAACAGGAGGTAGCAGATGGCCACGAACATCCGTCCGCTGGAGGACCGCATCCTCGTCCGGCCCGAGGAGGGCCAGGAGACCACCGTCTCCGGCATCGTCATCCCCGACACCGCGAAGGAGAAGCCCCAGGAGGGCACCGTCCTCGCCATCGGCCCCGGCAAGCGCAGCGACTCGGGCGAGATCATCCCGATGGACATCAATGTCGGCGACCGTGTCATGTACTCGAAGTACGGCGGGACCGAGATCAAGGTCGACGGCGACGAGCTCCTGATCCTGTCGTCGCGCGACGTCCTCGCCATCGTCGGCAGCTAACCACCGAAGTACAGAAGGGAATCCATACACATGTCAAAGCTGGTTCGATTCGACGAGGACGCGCGCCGCGGCCTCGAGGCGGGCGTCAACCGCCTCGCCAACGCCGTACGCGTGACGCTCGGCCCCCGCGGCCGCAACGTCGTCCTCGACAAGAAGTGGGGTGCGCCGACGATCACGAACGACGGCGTGACGATCGCGAAGGAGATCGAGCTCGAGGACCCGTGGGAGAACATGGGCGCGCAGCTCGTCAAGGAGGTCGCGAGCAAGACCAACGACGTCGCCGGTGACGGTACGACGACCGCGACCGTACTCGCGCAGGCGATGGTGAAGGCCGGCCTGCAGAGCGTCGCCGCCGGCGCCAACCCGATGGGTATCAAGCGCGGCATCGAGAAGGCCGTCGCCGCCGCGGTCGACGCGATCAAGGCGCAGTCGAGCGACGTCGAGGGCCGCGACCAGATCGCGCACGTCGCGAGCATCTCCGCGAACAACGACCCCGAGATCGGCGAGATGGTCGCCGAGGCGATGGACAAGGTCGGCAAGGACGGCGTCATCACCGTCGAGGAGAGCAACACGTTCGGGCTCGAGCTCGAGCTCGTCGAGGGAATGCAGTTCGACAAGGGATACATCTCGCCCTACTTCGTCACCGACCAGGACCGCATGGAGGCCGTGGTCGAGGACCCGTACATCCTGATCGCGCAGCAGAAGATCTCGAACGTGCGGGACCTGCTCCCGGTCCTCGAGAAGGTCATGCAGTCCGGCAAACAGCTGATCGTCATCGCCGAGGACGTCGAAGGCGAGGCCCTCGCGACGCTCGTCGTCAACCGGATCCGCGGCACGTTCTCGTCCGTCGCGGTGAAGGCCCCGGGCTTCGGCGACCGCCGCAAGGCGATGCTGCAGGACATCGCGATCCTCACCGGCGGCCAGGTCATCTCCGAGGAGATCGGCCTCAAGCTCGAGAACGTCACGATGGACATGCTCGGGCGGGCCCGCAAGATCGTCGTCACGAAGGACGACACGACGATCGTGGAGGGCCAGGGTGACGACTCCGACATCCGCGGCCGGATCGAGCAGATCAAGGCCGAGATCGAGCGGACCGACTCCGACTGGGATCGCGAGAAGCTCCAGGAGCGGCTCGCGAAGCTGTCGGGCGGCGTGGCCGTGCTCAAGGTCGGCGCCGCGACCGAGGTCGAGCTCAAGGAGAAGAAGCACCGCATCGAGGACTCCGTCTCGGCGACCCGCGCGGCCGTCGAGGAGGGCATCGTCCCGGGCGGCGGCGCCACGCTGGTCCGGGCGCGCGAGAACGTCGAGGCGCTGGAGCTCACCGGCGACGAGGCCGTCGGAGCCCGCGTCGTGCTCGAGTCCCTGAGCGCGCCGCTGTGGTGGATCGCCGCGAACGCAGGCCACGAGGGCGGCGTCGTCGTCGAGCACGTCCGCAACGAGAAGCCGGGCCACGGGCTCAACGCCGCGACCGGCGAGTACGTCGACCTGCTGGCGGCCGGGATCATCGACCCGGTGCGCGTCACGCGCTCGGCGCTGGAGAACGCGGCTTCGATCGCGGCTCTCATGCTGACGACCGAGGTGACGATCGTCGACAAGCCGGAGGAGGAAGACCCCGCGGCCCACGCCGGTCACGACCACGGCATGGGCGGCATGGGGGGCATGGGCGGCATGATGTAGCCGTCCCTCCCGAGGGATTGCGAAGGGGCCCGGCGCGTTTTGCCGGGCCTCTTGCGCGCCCGGTGAACAACCTGTTGAAAACTTTTCGCGCTCTGGGGATATCGGGAAGGAGCCCAAGCGCGCGGTCTCGAAGACTGACGCGCGGGCCCGAGCAAAGACCTGGCGGAGGAACCAAGACCTGGGCCGACCACGGCCGACGTGTGGCATCCATCGCGCGCGCCTTCCGTAGTTGCGTCCGATGGGGGGATGACTAAGTGAGACGCATCACCCGAGCACTCCCGTGCGCGCTCTTCGCGGCGCTCCTCGCAACTTCGATGCTCACGGCGCCTCGCGCGCTCGCAGGACAAATGGCCGACGAGGTATCACGGTTCGACGAGAACGCCGGCGATCAGGTCCGTTCGGTGGAGGGGCTGCTCGCTCCCGCTGCCACGATCGTGACCGCGATCCCGGAGAACCCGCAGCAGGCGCTGATCGACGCGACGTCGGAGCTGTCGACGGACCTCGGCTTCCCGCAGGACCCGTCGTCGGACATCCTGCTCGCGCAGCTCCCCGACGAGGTCGCCGGCAGGATGGCGAACGTCCTGCTCGAGATGATCCAGTGCAACACGATCACGCAGGCGCACTTCGACGCGGTCGAGCCGAACCTCGAGCAGGTGGCGGCCGACGGCGGCGGGTTCGAGACTTCTCAGTTCGCCGACGTGCGCGCGTGCTCGTTGTCGCTATGGACGGCGACGAACGAGCTCGAGCTGGCCCTCAACGGGACCGCCGACGCGGCCGCGCCGTCTGGATGCACGCAGACGTTCGGCGCGCGGGTCGACATATGGCCGGTCCTCAGGTTCGACGGCCTTTGCGTCGCGAACGCGTACCCGAACGACTACCTGCTCACCGTCGACCTCGGCGGCAACGACGTCTACAGCAACAACGTGGGGTCGAACATGGTCGACCTCAACTTCGCGCCGGCGTCTTCACGGGTCGCGGGCCTGCGCGGGTTCGGTCCCGCTCGAGGGTGCCAGCAGGCGATCGCAGGCCTTCGCAAGGCCGACTGCGTTCCCGCGGTGGCCGTCCTGCTCGACATGGCGGGATCCGACACCTACGGCGTTTTGCAATCGCCCGACCTCGATCGCAGATGCACCCCGACGACCTCGCGGCTGATCCGCCGCATGGTCACCGGCGGCGTCGGCTTCCTCGGAGTCGGGATCCTGCGCGACGCGGGCACCACCGGGGACAAGTACACGACCAAGACCGTCAGCCTCGGCGCCGGTCACATCTTCGGCGTCGGCGTCCTGTCCGATGCCGGCGGCTCCGATTCGTACCTGTCGGTGCGCAACAGCCAGGGCTTCGCCCTGGTCGGCGGAGTCGGCATCCTGCGCGACCAGGCCGGCAGCGACAAGTACGACTTCTACATGCCGCCGCCGATCACGGCCGGGCTGCCCAACCAGAAGGACGGCGCCGGCGGTGTCCTCGACGACGAGAGCAGGACGAACGAGACGCCGCCGGACTTCGAGGGACTCTGCGATCGCATCCCGCGCTTCACCCAAGGCGTCGGCAACGTGCTGCCGGGGACGCTCGGTCTGTTGATCGACGACTCCGGGAACGACAGCTATCGGGGCGCGTTCGGGAAGTTCCAGGCGCCGGGTCAGGTCCCGGAGATCGAAGGGCACATCGCCGGGAGCATGGGCTTCGCGGCGAACGCTGCCACCGGTATCTTCGTCGACCTGGGAACGGGAGTGGACACGTACACCCCGGTCAACAACCCGACCAGCTCGAACCCGCGGAAGAACAACACCGTCCTTCTGCCGGGTACCACGGCGACGGGTAAGGGAGGCGTCGGCCTCTTCGTCGACCGGTAGGCCGGCAGAAACATCATCGTGGGGGCCCGGCTTCGGCCGGGCCTCCTGCGCGTCGCAGGTGGATCATTCTGCCGACGCTGAGGGTATGCCGCGTCGCGCCTCTTCTTCGAACCGTGCGCGCATGGTGACAACGTCGACGTCCAAACCGGGCGCAGGGCGCGCCGCTCGCACCGCTGCGTGAATCCACGGGACCGGGAATGCCTCTCCGACGACAGTCAGGAGTGTGTCGTCCGAAACCCGCGCGTCGTCGGCCGCGTGGTGGAAGTAATGGTTGAACTCGATCAGATGCTCGTTCAACTTCGAGAGGGTCGTGTCGCCGCGCCCGGTAGCTAGGCTCTGCCACTCTCGACGCAGCCGCGCTGCTACCTGTGTCAATTCTTTCGAGGGCGGTCGTTCAGCCACGGGCGTACTTTCGCCTCGACGCTCGATTCCTTGTCGTACCCGGTTGGTAGGAGTATGCCGCGGGAAAGAGCTTCCCGCGAGACGATCTGGACGGTGAGCTGAAATCATGGACCTTGGAAGTTTCGTCTTGGGAATTCTGGCGTCGATTCTCGCGGGGCTCCTGCTAGGCCTGTTGAGGTTGAAATTCCCGCGCGCCACGGACCGAAAGTTCGTGGTGGCGATGATCAGTCCGGTTCGGTACTTGCGCCACCGCCGGCGAGGCCGCGAGCCGCTGGCGGTGATCGATCGGCTGTTCGAGGCCTGGGGGGCGAAGGACGAGGCTGCTTACCGAGACTGCTGGCGCGCCGACGCGACGAGGATCGTGGGCGAATATCGCGCAGAGCCCCGGAATCTGGATCGGATTATGGCGGCGTTCCAGGAGAGTTGCGCGAAATACGTCTCGATCCGGGTCGATTACGTCACGAAGGAAAGCATCGAGGTCGCTCCGGATCGCACGAAGGCGGCGGTCGAGGTGAGGTATGGATTTACCGTAGAACGTCACGACGGCCTCGTGGTGAGGGAGCGGGGAAGGGACGGGTACGGGCTACTCTTGGAGAGAGGGAAGTGGGCCGTTGCTTCCAACTGGGATAGGAGCGACGTGAGTTGAAGCATGCGCCACAACCGTCCATCTTCGTAGCGGCCCAATACGATGGGTAGAACGATCCGTCAGGCTGCGTCTCCTCTTCGTCAGCGTCGGCCCGTCGTCAAGCCCCCGAGAGTCATCGAGGGTCAGAGGGTCGGGCTGGTCTCCCCCGCAGGGTGGATGGATCGGGCAGTGCTGGACGAGGCGGCAAAGATCTTGACCGATCTGGGGTTCGTCCCCTACGTGCACCCACAGAACCACCTTCGGCATCACCATTTCGCGGGATCGGTGGAGCAGCGCGTCGAAGCCGTCCATTCGCTGTTCTTGGACGACAGCGTCCATGGAGTCATGGCCGTGCAAGGTGGATACGGAACGGACCACCTGCTGGACGCCATCGACTACGACTTGATCAGGCGGCATCCAAAATGCTTCGTCGGGTATAGCGACGTCAGTTCGCTGCTCCACGCGTTGTGGGCGCGTGCCGGTGTGGTGAGCTTCCACGGCCCGATGCTCCGGAGCTTCGTCGACTCCCGGGACTCGTTCTCGTTGACGCACCTAGCCGCGGTCATTACCGGCATGGATCCGTCGCGGACCGCAGTTGCGGTCGAGGCGCCCGAAGTCCGGGTCCTACGTCCCGGCGCAAGTCGTGGAGTCGCGGTGGCGGGGAACCTCACTACGTTCACCCGACTGATCGGCACACCCTACGAGGTCGACACAGCCGGAGCGATCCTCTTCGTCGAAGACGTCGACGAGCAGCTCTACACGTTGGACAGGATGTTCTCGCACCTAAGACAGGCGGGGAAGCTCCTAGACCTCAAAGGCTTGATGATCGCCGACTTCACCGAGATGCAGACGACGAAAGTGGCCATAGGTCGGAGCATCGACGAGATCGTCCTCGAGGCGTGCGCCGGAACCAGCTTCCCGATCGTCGCAGGCTTTCCGTGCGGTCACGGGCGACGTCAAGCCACACTCCCACTCGGTATCCGCGTGCGGCTCGCGGCGACTGATGGGTCGGCGGCGCTGACGTTCGACGAGCTGCCCGTGCAGTAGTCGCCCTTTTCGAAAAGGCCCACCAGGACAAACGGTTGACGACGAACGGCTGTTACGGCAGGTAGTTCAGCGGGTCCACCGGCGAGCCGTTGACCCGGACCTCGAAGTGCAGGTGGTCCCCCGTGCACGAGCCGGTGCAGCCCACGTTGCCCACGACCTGGCCCTGCGACACCGACTGACCGTTCGACACCCCGAACGCCGACAGGTGCGCGTAGAGCGTCTGGATGCCCCCGCCGTGGTCGACGATCACCGCGTTCCCGTAGCCCGAGTACGACGAGGCCATGATCACGGTACCGCCCTTCGACGCCACCACCGGCTGGCCCGTCGTCCCGTCGATGTCGATCCCGGTGTGCATGCTGCCCCAGCGGGGGCCGTAGTACGACGTGATCGACCCGTTCAGCGGCCATATGAACCCCGACGCCGAGGTGCCCAGCGCGGCGACGTCCGCCTTCGCCGAGTTGGCTCGGATGCGAGCCGTTATGCGAGCGGCCGCGCTCTCGAGCTCGCCCTCGTGCGCGTGCAGGTGGCCGAGCTTCCTCTCGATGTCGGCGAGCGTCGTCGCCAGCTCCGCGTGCTTCTCGTCGAGCTTCGCGAGGTACTTGCTCTTCTCGGACTTGACCGCCTCGAGCTCCGTCTTCTTCTCGAACAGGTCGCGGTTCTGCGCTTCGATCTCCACGCGCAGCCGGCCGTACTTGACGAGCGCGCCCGTGCTCTTCTCGGCGGCGACGCCGAGCATCTCCACCCGTGCGTCGAGCTCGGAGAGCGACTGCGCGTTCAGCAGCGCGTCGATCGTCTCGGTCGAGCCGCCCTTGTAGAGCGAGACGGCCTGCGCGATCGCTTCGTCCTTGATGGCGTCGATCTGCTGCTGCGTCCGGTCGATGCGGGCCTGCGCGCTGCGGACCGCGGCTTCGACGGTCGCGAGACGCGAGTCGATCCGCGCCACCTCGGTGCGGAGGGCCATCATCTCGGCGTTCAGCCGGTCTGCCCGCTCCTGGAGCGTCTCGGCCTCCGACTCTTTCGCGTCGATCTGCTCGCGCACATGCCCGAGGTCGTTGCGGATCTGGTCGAGCTTGTTGTCGGAGTCGGCGAGCGAGCCCGCCGCCGGGATCAGGAGGGTGCACAGGAGCGTGGCGACGATCGAGGTACGACCGAGCCTTCCCTGCATCCGGTTCCTTTCCTTCGGGGGACGGCGCCCGTTCGTCGGGGCGCTCCCGTCCCGGTCTCCCCTTGCTGGCTGCGGTTCCGCCGAGGCGGTTCCGCCCGAGGGCCCGCGAAGACCCCTGCTGCCGCCACACCCCGTGTGGGCCGCCGGGCATCCTGCCACAGCGATACGGGCCCGAGCAACAGCCCGTTCACGTCGTCGAGGGGTCTGGCTCCCCCGTTCATTGGCCGTCGCCGCGGCGTTCTCCTGCCGGCCGGGGCCACGGACCGCGAATAGAACCGAGCGTGGGGGCTTGCCGACGGAGGGTGGTCGCGGTACCTTCTCCGTCGCACCCGTCGAGTTGTAAACCGGCCTCGGCCGGGACGAAGGCTCGACGGGTGCTTTTTTCGTGCCGGGGCTTTGTCTATATCCTGCGGGACTGATGGCTGACGTCGATCTGCTGGAGCTGGAAGGTTCGATCAAGCGGCTGCCTGACGTCCTCGGCTGCGTCATCCTCACCGACCCGAAGGGCCGCGCCAGCGAGATCCAGGCGTTCACGAAGAGCGGCAGCGACACGGCAGTCGTCCAGAAGGCGATCGTCGACGCCGCGACCTTCGCCGGGGTCGGCGAGGAGCTGAGGCAGGTCCTGGTGTTCGAGCTCGAGGCCGAGTCGATCTTCGGCGACCGGGAGTCGCTCGAACGGGCGGCGGAGCTGGCCGAGCAGGAGGCGAGGTCCCGGGGGATCCAGTGGGAGCCCGAGCCTCCGCTCCAGCACGAGCCGCAGACCCGCGACGTGACCGGCCACGTCTTCCGGCCCCCGCTGCGGCGGGTCGTCCTGTCGTCGAGCGCCTGGAAGACCCATGCGGAGGTCGTCCTGGGGCACGACGACGCGGACGAGGTGACGGGGGAGTCGAGCGGCGACAAGACGCCCCACGGCCTCAAGGTCCTAGCCCAGGCGACGCTCGACGCGGTCGCGAACCTCGTCGGAGCCACCGACTTCATGCTCGAGGGGGCCTCGCTCGTGAGCGTGGTCGGGCAGGAGGCCGTCCTGGTCATGCTGCGGCTGCACGACGGGCTGGAGGTGCTGGGGGCGGCCCTGGTGCGAGAGGGGCCGGTGACCGAGGCCGCCGTGAGGGCGACGCTGGACGCGCTGAACCGCCGCTTCGCCCGCCTCGCCTAGGGCGGCCGTCGCCTACCCTGGCCGCGGAGGCGCCCCCCTGCTATTGTGGAGTGCTATAGGAGTGTCAACCGGAGTGCCGGGCGGCCTCGTGGCCGGGCCCGCCTCCGTCGAAGCCTCTCGTCACGACCTCGGTCCGCCGCGGCGGCAGCCGGGTCTCGGTAGCTACACGGAGCGACCGATCGCCTCGGCGATCGGCCAAAAAGTTCGAAAGGAGAAGCCATGCCCAGCACCCTCAAGGACGTCCCCGGAGCCTCGGCCCCCCACGGCGGCGCGCTCGAGCTGCGGAGCGCCGGCAACGACAAGGCCGCCCTCGTGGCGGAGGCCGCGAACCTCCCCAAGATCGAGGCAAAGTCGCGCCGCGTGCTCTCGGACCTCGAGCTGCTCGCCGTCGGCGCCGTCTCGCCGAACCGCGGCTTCATGACCAAGGACGACTACAGCTCGGTCGTCGAGGAGATGCGGCTCGCGAACGGGCTCGCATGGAGCCTGCCGATAACGCTGTCGGCGACGGACGAGGAAGCCGCCGCGCTGTCGAAGGGGGAGCGCGCCGCGATCGTCCACGAAGGCCGCCCGGTGGCGATCATCGAGGTCGAAGACGTCTACACCTACGACGCGCAGCGCGAGGCCGAGCTCACCTACAAGACGACCGACGACGCGCACCCCGGCGTCGCGTACCTCTACTCGCAGGCGCCCAATTACGTCGGCGGCGAGGTGACGGTCCTCGAGAACGTGT
>JALZEG010000208.1 GCA_030862185.1 Actinomycetota bacterium | reverse complement strand
AGCCGCGACCGGCGTCGTGCTCGACGAACACCTCGTGGCCGCCGACGACGAGCTCACGCACGCCCGCGGGAGTGATCGCGACGCGGTACTCGTTGTCCTTGAGCTCGCGCGGGATCCCGACTCTCATCGCAGCGACATTACTCTCGAAACGCTTCCGAGGTCGGGCCGGGACCTTCCTTGGGGCCCTTCCCACCCGGTGGCGTCGATAGAGTCGATCAAGCAAAAGAGAGGGGGGTGGGGTTGAGTTCCGACACCGATAACCCGTTCGAAGGGATGGGAGTCGCCGGAGGACTTATGGCGGGCGCCGCTCTGATGGCTTGGGCGCCGGATTTCTTCCAGGCAAAGGGCACCGTCAGGTTGCTCTGGTACGTCCCTGGAGCCTTGCTTGGTTTGAGCGGGTTCGTTGGGACGATTATCGAGGTCGGCAAATTGAGGAAGGGGGGTTCGCGCGCCGGGGTCGACGACATGAGCATAGGGCTATTTCTTGCAGCCGCCGCGGCAGGCTTCTATTGGACTCAACGCTCCTACGACGTGCCAAGCCCCTTCTTAGGCATCATCAAATTTGGTCGTGCTTGCATTGGCTTTTCTTGCAGCGGTCGGGTTCTTCCTTGGTGCGGGGCGGTACCTGGGTGATGTCGTCCAACATCCTGCCAGGGTCGAGGTGGATTCAGCTGGACAGCGCAAGCGTCGAGCGCGAATGACGGCCGAGCTGCTGGGGCTCCTTGCCGCGCTTGCATCACTTGCTGCCGCAGTCGTATCCGTAGTACAGGCGACCCAGGGTTAAGAGGGTCTAGATGCGCGTCTCGGTGAGGTCGACCTCGGTGGCCGTGCCGGAGCGCGCGAGCGCGGCGCCCACGAAGTCCCGGAACAGCGGGTGCGGCCGGTCGGGGCGGCTCTTGAACTCCGGGTGGAACTGCCCGGCGACGAACCAGGGATGGTCCGGCAGCTCGATGATCTCGACTAGCGTTCCGTCGGGCGACTCGCCGGAGCACACGAGGCCCGCGTCCTCGAGACGCCTGCGGAAGCGCGGGTTCACCTCGTAGCGGTGACGGTGCCGCTCGGTGATGACCTCCTTGCCGTACGCGGCCTCCGCCTTCGTCCCCGGCGTCAGCTTGCAGAGGTACGCGCCGAGCCGCATCGTCCCCCCCAGACGGTCGAGGTCCTGACCCACGAGGATGTCGACGACGGGGTGCTCCGAGCTCCCGAACTCCGATGAGTTCGCGTCCTCTAACCCGGCGACGTTGCGCGCGAACTCGACGACCGCGCACTGCAGCCCGAGGCAGATCCCGAGGAACGGCACCGCGTTCTCGCGGGCGTACTGGACCGCGCGGATCTTGCCCTCGACGCCGCGCACGCCGAAGCCCCCGGGGATCAGTATCCCGTCGAGGTGCCCGAGCATCTCGTCGGGATCCCCGGTCTCGAGGTCGTCCGACGCGACCCACGTGACGTCGACCTGGCGGCCGTGCGCGAAGCCGGCGTGCTTGAGGCTCTCGACGACGGAGAGGTACGCGTCCGGCAGCGTTACGTACTTGCCGATGATCCCGATCTGGACGCGGCCCGTGTCCTCGGCGGAGTCGATCCGCGCGACCAGGTCACGCCACGCCTCGAGGTCGGGCGCCGACGTCGTCTCGATCCGCAGCCGGTCGATCACGAAGTCGTCGAGCCCCTCGTCGCGCAGCACGAGCGGGATCTCGTAGATGTTCCTGGAGTCGACCGCGGAGACGATCGCCTCCATGCCCACGTCACAGAGCATCGAGATCTTGCGCTTGAGGGCCGGGCTGATCGGGCGGTCCGACCGGCACACGATCGCGTCGGGGTGGATCCCGATGCTGCGCAGCTCGCGCACGGAGTGCTGCGTCGGCTTCGTCTTGAGCTCCTCGGCCGGTCCCATGTAGGGGACGAGCGTGACGTGCACGTAGCACGTGTCGTCGCGGCCCAGCTCGGTCTTGAGCTGGCGGATCGCCTCGAGGAACGGCAGCGACTCGATGTCGCCGACGGTCCCGCCGATCTCGGTGATGAGCACGTCGGCGCCGGAGTCCTCTGCGAGCGAGCGGATGCGCTGCTTGATCGCGTTCGTGATGTGCGGGATGACCTGGACGGTGTCGCCGAGGAAGTCGCCGCGGCGCTCCTTCGCGATCACCGACTGGTAGATCGCGCCCGTCGTGATGTTCGAGGCCTTGAGCAGGTTCTCGTCGATGAAGCGCTCGTAGTGGCCGAGGTCGAGGTCCGTCTCGCCGCCGTCCTCGGTGACGAAGACCTCGCCGTGCTGGAACGGGTTCATCGTGCCGGGGTCGACGTTGATGTACGGGTCGAGCTTCTGCATCATCACGCGCAGGCCGCGGTTCTTGAGGAGCCTGCCGAGTGATGCGGCGGTGAGGCCCTTGCCGAGGCTCGAAACCACTCCACCCGTCACGAAAACGTGCTTCGCCACCAGCTCCCGTCCTTTCCTGCGCGACGGCCGAGGGCATCGCGCGTCGGTCGATCCAGGGGGTCCTCGGTGACGCCCCCCGGAACCGGAAAGGCGACATGCGTCGACCGCCGCGGAGGTTCGGGGGAAGTCATCACAAGCTAGCACGCGCCCCGGGCGCGCGGGCTCATTTCCTCCCGATCGAGTCGAACGCGCGCAGCGGCGGCGTGCGCGCGATGACCTCGGAGAACGACCAGCGCTCCGAGGCGGCGTTGAGCGCGAGCAGCACGAGCACGACGGCCGTCAGCGCGGCGGCGTCGAGCGACGCGGCCAGACCGAGGCCGAGGAGGCCCCCCACCGGGTTCGCCCCCGCGTCGCCGAGCATCCCGCGCTCGCCGAGGTCGGTCGGCAGGAGGGCCGCGAGGGCGCCGAACGTGCCCGCCGCCGCGATCGCCCACGCCTCGCTGCCG
>JALZEG010000172.1 GCA_030862185.1 Actinomycetota bacterium | reverse complement strand
GGGTCGGTCGTGACGCCCTCGGCCCCGACCTCCTTCTCGATCGACTTGAGGATCGGCTCCGCGCGCCCCAGGTCCTCCTTCGGCAGCGTGAAGAAGATGTCGGTCCGGCCCTGCTCCGAAGCGTTCTGCACGATCATGTCGACGTTGACGCCCTCGTCGGCCAGAGGACGGAAGACGCGCGCGGCGACGCCCGGCTTGTCGGGGACCCCCAGGATCGTCACCTTCGCCTCGGACGTGTCGTGGGCGATCCCGGAGATGATCGCTCGCTCCATCCGCTCGTCCTCCTCTCGGATCCAGGTGCCCTCCTGGCCTGTGAACGAGGAGCGCACGTGCAGGAGCACCTGGTAGTTGCGAGCGTATTCGACCGACCGCAGCATGAGCACCTTCGCGCCGCTCGCCGACAGCTCGAGCATCTCCTCGTAGGACACCGCGTGCAGCTTGCGCGCCGACGGCACGAGGCGCGGGTCCGCGGTGAAGACGCCGTCGACGTCGGTGTAGATCTCGCAGTAGTCCGCGCCGAGCGCGGCCGCGAGCGCGACTGCGGTCGTGTCGGATCCGCCGCGTCCCAGCGTCGTCACGTCGAACGCGGTGGACACACCCTGGAAGCCGGCGACGATCACGATGCTCCCGGCTTCGAGGGACTCGCGCACGCGCTGCGCCTTCACTTCGAGGATGCGCGCCTTGCCGTGCGTGGTGTCGGTGACGATCCCGGCCTGAGAGCCGGTGAACGAGATCGCGCCGCGGCCCTGTTCGTTGATCGCCATCGAGAGTAGCGCCATCGAGATGCGCTCGCCTGCCGTGAGCAGCATGTCGAGCTCGCGCGGGTGCGGAACCGTCGAGACCTCCGCGGCGAGGTCGAGCAGCTCGTCGGTCGTGTCGCCCATCGCGCTCACGACGACGCAGACGCGGTGGCCGGCCTCGGCGCAGGAGACGACGCGCTCGGCGACCTTCGCTATGCGCTGCGCGTCGCCGACGGACGTGCCGCCGTACTTCTGCACGATGGTGGCCATGCGATCAACCTAAACCGGCGCCGCGCGTACGCGGCGGAGGGACGCGATCGGCTACCCGCAGTGCTTCGCGTTGCCCTCGCTGCCGGGCGGTGCGTCGCAGTCCCTGCCGCGGTCGGGCTGGGGATCGCCGGGGACGTGCTCGTCGTCTTGAGGGTCGGGCGTGGGCTTCGGTTTGGCCGTCGGCTGTGCGGGCTGTGCCGGCTGTCCGGTCGATTTCGGCGCCGTAGGCGGAGTCGCGGTCGTCGTGCCGCTCGGCGTCGTCGCCGGCCGGGCCTTCTGCAGACGCGACCCCAGCACGACGGTCTTCACGCCCGAGCCGCGCTTCTTCGACGCCGCGACGCGCTTGCGCTCGGGGTCGTCCGTCACCGACTCGACCGGGTCCAGGTCCTCGGTCTGCGCCGACAGGTCGACGACCTCTGACTCCTGCGGGTCGTCGGCGCGCTCGATCGGGATCTTCGGACCGTCGGCGGGTGCGCCCGCGTTCGGGATGAAGCCGACCATGAGAGCGGCGGCCCCCAGCGCGCCGAGAGCGGGCGTGACGTTGCCGACGCCGAGGCGCTTCGACTGCACCGCGGCCTTCCGGAAGACCCACGAGGGAGCCGCGAACAGCGCCATCAGCCCCGCGACCGTCACGCGTGTGGGGAGCGCGGCCACGAATGCCTCGACCACCATCGGGTCGAACTGGATCCCCGCCTCGGCCCACAGCACGTCGACGGCCTTGTCGCGGCCGAAGCTCGCGCGGTAGGGGCGCGTCGACGTCATCGCGTCGTACGCGTCGGCGACCGCAATGACGCGCGAGTAGAGCGGGATCTCGACGCCCATGAGGCCGTCGGGATAGCCGCGGCCGTCCCACCGCTCGTGGTGGTGCCGCACTCCTGCGATCACGTCGGCGTCGCCGACGCTCGAGACCATCCACGCGCCGACCACGACGTGCTCCTCGACGAGCGCGCGCTCTTCGATCGTGAGCTGGCCGGGCTTGCGCAGGACGCGGTCCGGGATGCGGATCTTGCCGACGTCGTGCAGCGCCGCGGCCTTGCGGAGGTCCTCGATCTGCTCGACGCTCAGGCCCATCGCCGCGCCGGTCCTCAGCACATGGCGCTCGACGCGCCGCGAGTGGCCGTGCGTATACGGGTCCTTGGACTCGAGCGCCGCGGTGAGGTCGTGCAGCACCTTCAATTGCTCGTCGCGGGAGATCTCGACCGAGTCGCTCTCCGGATGTCCCGAGCGGTCGAGGCCGAGGAGCCGCGTGTTGTCGTCCAGCCGGACCTCGGCCGAGCGGCGCCGCAGCCAGCCCCAGACCATGAGGTCGCCGAACGCGATGTCGCCGGAGTCCGGATGCTTCGACCACGCGTGCGACCCGATCAAGAAGACCCCGATTGCCACGCCCAGCGCGAGGAAGGCGACCGCGATGGTCGGGGGCCGGGTGTCCATGAGCGCGAGCAGGAGCGCCGCCGCCGCGACCGGCACGCCCACGACGGCGACCGTGGCGGCCAGCGAATGCGGAAGATAGGCCCTGATGCTGACGTAACGGTGCGACTTGGCCATGTCCGTCCTTAGCTAAGCAATCTACGTTTCCGCATTTGCCCCATCACGCTCCGTAACAAACATATAGCAGACTAAGGGAAATCTTTCCACCCAAATCAGGACCCCGGAGGCTGGCTCGCGCCGGGCCTCCATTGTGCGCCGCTCCGGCCCCGCCCGCAATGGCCCGATGGGGGGCCCTCAGATCGGCCGGCGGCCCTCCAGGGCCCGGCCGAGCGTCACCTCGTCGGCGTACTCCAGGTCCCCGCCCACGGGCAGGCCGCTGGCGAGCCTCGTGACGGTGACGCCGAGGGGCGTGATCAGCCCGCCGACGTACATCGCGGTCGCGCTCCCCTCGGTGTTGGGGTTCGTCGCGACGATGACCTCTGTCACGGGGCGGACGCCGCCGGCGTCGGCGCGGAGGCGTTCGAGGAGCTCGGCCACGCGCAGGTCTTCCGGGCCGATGCCCTCGATCGGCGAGATCGCTCCCTGGAGCACGTGGTAGACGCCGCGGAACTCGCGGGTGCGCTCGATCGCCACGATGTCGGGCGGCTCCTGGACGACGCAGATCACGGAATGGTCGCGCCGGGTGTCGCGGCAGTACTCGCAGACCTCCCGGTCCGCGACGTTGAAGCATACCGAGCAAAGCCGGACCTTCTCCTTGACCGTGACGATCGCGTCGGCGAGGAGGCGCGCCTCCTGCTCCGTGATCTTGAGGAGGTGGAACGCGACTCGCTGCGCGCTCTTGGGGCCGATGCCGGGGAGGCGGGCGAGCTGGTCGATCAGGTCCTGGACGGGGCCGGCGAACACCGGCTACAGGCCGCCCGGCCCACCCAGGCCGAGACCCCCGCCGCCGAGTCCTCCGGCGATCGGCCCGAGGGCCTTCTCCTGCGCCTCGCGCGCGTTTCCGAGCGCGTCGTTGACCGCCGCGGTGATCGTATCCCCGAGCATCTCGATGTCGTCGGCGTCAGGCTCGCCGTCGAAGAAGCCGGGGTCGATCGTGACGCCGGTGACGTGGAGGTCGCCGGTCGCGGTGACCTTGACCGCGCCGCCGCCCGCGGAGCCCTCGACCTCGATGTCGGCCAGGCCCTCCTGGGCCTTCTGCATCTCGGCTGCCATCTTCTGGGCCTGCTTCATCATCTTCTGGAGGTCTCTTCCCATTCCGTTT
The DNA here is from genome assembly GCA_030862185.1 of Actinomycetota bacterium. Classification (GTDB taxonomy): domain Bacteria; phylum Actinomycetota; class CADDZG01; order CADDZG01; family WHSQ01; genus JALZEG01. The sequence goes on along the minus strand of JALZEG010000172.1, from coordinate 563 downwards.
CTCCCCTCAGGGACCGATGCGGTCTTCGACGACCTCGGCGGCGAAGCCCTTCTTTATCAGCTCGACCGGGTCGTGCTCCGGCGCGTCGGCCGCGGTCGCGTCGGCCAACTCGTCGCTCTCGGGGGCCGCTGCCGCGGCCGGCGCCGCCTCGGCGTGTGATCCCCGGGTGACGAATCGCAGCGGGGGCCGGACGCCCAGCGCGGCGTGGAGCGCGTCGGCCAGCGTCGAGCGGTTCTTCTCCTCGCTCATCGCCTCCTTGTGGAAGTCGGACTGGACCTCGACCACGAGCGTCCCGTCGTCGAAGCGGACCGGCTGCGACGGGTTGAGGAACGCCCCGACGGTGCGGCTCTTGCGCTTGACCTCCTGGAGCGTCGCCTCCCACGCGTCCCGGATGTGGCCGAGGCCGACCTGGGCGGGCGGAGTCGCCGGGGCCGGCGCCTCGGTTGCTGCGGGGGCCGGGACCTCGGCTGCGGGGGCCTCGGCGGCCGAGACCGATTCGGCCGGAGGTGCGGGTGACGGTTCGCCCCAGCTCGCCGGGCTTGCGGGTTCGGGCGGCGCGGCGG
>JALZEG010000157.1 GCA_030862185.1 Actinomycetota bacterium | reverse complement strand
GAACAGCGCGGCAGCGGCCGCGGCAAGCGCTCTGGATGCGCGGGAGGTCACGCGGCCACGATAGGTCTCCGCAGGGCGCTATTGCCCGGGTCGGCGTGGAACGCCACAGCCGGCGTATGCGTCGGTGGATGTGAGGGCCCCGAGACGTCGAGGAGAGGAGCCGGAATGCAGCGGTTACTGCCAGCTTCGCGCGCGGCCCGGCTCGGCTTCGCGGCCGCGCTGGCGCTCGCCCTGGTGGCGGGGTCACCCGCCGCCGTCTACGCAGAGGAGCGACTGAAGGCCAGGATCGTGATGTCGCGGTGGCTGGGCGAGCGACCCGAGGACGACCTCTTCACCGTGAGGCCGAACGGGCGGCGCGTCCGGCACCTCACCCACGGGAAGGCGAGAGACATATCCGCCGAGTGGTCGCCCGACGGTCGCGCCATCGCCTTCGTCCGCGATCGCGGAAGCCCCCGGAGAGGCGATGCGTTGTGGGTCATGCGGCGGGACGGCTCGGAGCAGAGGAAGTTGTACGAAGCGACTTCCGTCGACGCCTTCGATTGGTCGCCGGACGGGTCCCGGCTGGTGCTGTCCGCGTACGAGGATGGCGAAAGGGACCTCTACGTCGTCGAGGTCTCTACGGCGGACGTCTCTCGACTCACGAGCACTCCCGGAGAAGACGAGTCCGGTCCGGCGTGGTCGCCGGACGGCGATCGGATCGCGTTCGCCTCGGGGCAACGCTGGGACGAACAGAACGTCTACACGATCGAGCCCGACGGCGAGGGCCGGACGAGCCTGACGGAGGACGTCTCGTCGGCAGCTCCCGTGTGGTCGCCGGACGGCACCCACATCGCGTTCGTCAGCTGGCGCGACGACGCCGACAGCGAGTCGGACGATGGTCCCTTCATCGAGATCTACGTCATGGACCGCAGCGGCGACGACGAGACCAGGGTCAGCAACATCGAGAGGTCCTGGGACGAGGACCATGCCTGGGTGACGAACGACCTGGTGGCGTGGAAGGCGCGCTACAACGACCGCCGCAACGGTCGCCCGACGGACACCGAGATCTTCGTGGCGGGCCGCGACGGCAGCGACCGGACGAACCTCACCTCGAACCGCGGGTTCCACGAGGGGTCTCCGGCGCCTTCTCCGGACGGGAGGTGGATCGCGTTCTGGAGGCACAAGGACGGCGCCCGGAAACGAAGCGGGCTGTTCAAGATCCGCGTGGACGGATCAGGCGAACGCAAGCTCGTCGGGGTCAGCAGCACGCACCACGTCGCACCGAGCGGGCTCGATTGGGGCACGGCCCCCCAACTTGGCCGCGACGGCTCGGACTGTTCGAACGACCGAGGGAGCGCGGCCGGCGCGCCCTACTCGTCGACCAGCGCGAGGTTCGCGCCGAGCCCGTTGACCTTCTCGACGAAGCTCTCGTAACCGCGTTCCACGTGGCCGGTGTCGTAGACCTCGGTGCGGCCCTCCGCGCACAGCCCGCCGACGACGAGAGCGGCCCCCGCGCGGATGTCGGGCGCGCGGACCGGAGCCCCGGAGAGCCGCTCGATCCCCCTGATCACCGCGTGGTGGCCCTCGACCCGGATCCGGCAGCCCATCCGGTTCAGCTCGTCGACGAACAAGAACCGCGCCTCGAAGACGTTCTCGGTCAGGATCGACGACCCGTCCGCCTGAGCGAGCAGCACCATCATCGGCGGCTGGAGGTCGGTCGGGAAGCCCGGGTACGGGAGCGTCGACAGGTCGAGGGAGTGGGGGCGGCGCGGCATGCGGACCCTCACCTCGCCGTCGCCGCGCTCGACCTCGGCCCCTGCCTGCTCGAGCTTCTGCAGCGGGAGCTCGAAGAACTCCGGCCGCGTGTCGACGAGGCGGACGTCGCCGCGCGTGGCCGCGGCCGCGATGGCGTAGGTGCCCGACTCGACGCGGTCGGGGATGATCCGGTGGCGCACGCCGCCGAGCTCGCGGACGCCCTCGATCGAGACGAAGGGCGTGCCGGCCCCCTCGATGCGCGCCCCGCAGGCGTTGAGGAACGCGGCGAGGTCCTGGATCTCGGGCTCACGCGCGGCATTCTCGATCGTCGTCCGTCCCTCCGCGAGTACGGCCCCCATCAGCAGGTTCTCGGTGGCGCCGACCGAAGGGAACTCGAGGAGCACGTCCGCGGCACGCAGCCGGTCCGCGATGCCCTCGACGTAGCCGTGCTGCGACGTGAACTTGGCGCCCATCCTCTCGAGGCCCTGGAGGTGCAGGTCGATGGGGCGCGACCCGATGGCGTCTCCGCCCGGCATGGCCACACGTGCTCGTCCCAGCCGCGCGAGGAGAGGGCCGAGGACCTGGATCGACGCTCGCATCCGCGTGACCAGCTCGTAGGGCGTCTCCTCCGAGAGCTCACCGGACGCGTCGATCGCGACCGTGCCGTCGCCGAACGAGACGCGCGCGCCGAGTCGTTCGAGAACCTCGCCCATCAGGTGCACGTCCGTGATGTCCGGGACGCGCTCGATCACGACCTCGTCCTCGACGAGGAGGGCAGCCGCCATGATCTTGAGCGCGGCGTTCTTGGCGCCGCTGATCGCGACCTCGCCCTCGAGGGCGACGGGTCCGTCGACTACGTATCTCCTCACGGCGGCATCTTAGGTCGGACGCGCAGAGGGGCGGCCCGGAAGGCCGCCCCTCGGTGAGCAGTCGGTGCGTCAGCTACGCCGGCGCGTGGACTTACGGGCCGTCGACTTCTTGCGGCCGGTGGACGTGCGGGAGCCCGTCGACTTCCGTGCTGTCGTCTTCTTGCGCCCGGTCGACTTCTTGCGGCCGGTCGCCTTCTTGCGGCCAGCAGTCTTCCGAGCGCCTGTCGACTTCCGGGCTGTCGACTTCCTGCGCCCGGTCGACTTGCGAGCGGTCGTCTTCTTGCGGCCCGTGGGCTTCTTGCGGCCGGTCGACTTCCGACGGCCTGTGGACTTGCGGGCCGTCGACTTCTTGCGCCCGGTGGACTTCTTGGCGGTCGTCTTCTTGCGACCGGTCGACTTACGGGCGCCGGTGGACTTGCGGCCCGTGGACTTCTTCGCGGTCGTCTTCTTCCGGCCCGTTGGCTTCTTGCGGCCGGTCGACTTCCGAGGGCCTGCGGACTTGCGGGCCGTCGACTTCTTGCGCCCGGTGGACTTCTTCGCGGCGGTCGGCTTGCGCGCCGTCGACTTCTTCGCGCCGGAGGACGTCCCGGCCCCCGCGCCACCCCCCGGGGCGCCCGAGGACGGCCCCTCGTCCTCGCGGCGGGCGATCTCCGCAGCCGCTTGCGCAGCCGATGCCGCGAGGTCACGCGCTCGCGCGGTGGCCCCCGATTCGGAACCCTCCGGCGACACCGCGCCGGCCGCCGCTTCCGTGACGTCGGCGACGGCGTCTCGGACTCGGCTCACAAGGCCTCTGTCCTCTGCCATGCCCTCCCCTTTCGGTAATGGGACTCGTCGAATCCGTACCGTGATTCCCCTTACTTACCACTAACAAGACAGGGCGCGCGCCGCGACACGCTAACGATTCAACGCGAAGTCCACGGCCTCTCGTAGTGACATCGCCCGGCCCTCGGCCCACGCGGCGGTGAACCCTTCCTCGCCGAGAGCGTCCTTCGCCGCGGCGAGGTAGCGGTTGTAGGCGACCTTCTCGCCCTCCGGCAACGGCGTCCCAAGCTCCTCGCGCGCCCGGTCCGCGGCGCCGATCAGCCGCGCCGCGTCCTGCGGCCGGCCCGCGTACGCCGCGACGCCTCCGAGGTTCTCGACCACGTAGACGATGTCCCACCACATCCCGAGCTGCTCGAACATCTTCAGGCTCTGCTCGAGGAGGTCGCGGGCGTCGTCGAGGTCGCGGAATTGCAGCCGGACGTCGCTGAGGTTGAGCATCGCCCGCGCCATCCCGAGCGTGTCGCCGGCGCGGGCGAAGAGGTCGAGCGACTGCTGGTACAGCTCGCCGGCGTGCTCCCACTCCTCGTCGTGGATCACGAGGATGCCGAGGTTGCTGAGGACCGTCGCGAGCTCGCCCTCGTTGTCCGCCTCGCGCTGCAGGGCGAGGCTCTCCTCGAGCAGCTCCCGCGCCGCGGCCCGGTCGCCGCGGTCGAGCCTGATGAGCGCGAGGTACCGCAGCGAGCTGCCGAGCCGCGACGGGTCGCCGAAGCCGCGCCGGAGCTCGACGCTCTCCTCCATGAGCACGGTAGCGCGCTTCAGCTCGCCCTGCGCCAAGGCAAGGATCGCGGCACCGTCGAGGCCGTCGGCGCGCAGCGCGGGATCGACTCCCACCGCCCGCGACAGCGCTTCCTCCAGCCACCGCTGCCCTTCCGTGAGGTGCGCGTGGTACTCCCAGAAACGGGTCAGCCGGCTCGCCAGCCTCAGCTCCAGCGTCGTGTCGCCCATGCGGATCGCGCTGCGCAGGACGGCGCGCATGTTGTCGTGCTCGCGGTCGAGGACGTCGAGCCAATGGGCCTGGTCGTTCTTGCGGAGCCGGGCCGCGGCGCGCTCGGCGAGCTCGAGGAAGTAGTCCGCGTGGCGCCGCGCGACGGGGTCGAGCTCCCCGCTCTCCGCGAGCTTCTCCCTCGCGTACTCCTTGAGCGTGTTCAGCATCGAGAAGCGGGGGTCGGAGCCGGGCGCGTCCTCGCGCCGCAGGAGGCTCTTGCGGATCAGCGAGTCGAGCGAGTCCAGCAGCTCGAACTCGCCGCCCGCGTCGCACACCACGTTCTCCGCCGCGTCGAGCGTGAACCCGCCGGCGAAGATCGACGTCCGCCGCCACGTCGCGCGCTCCTCCTCGGTCAGCAGCTCGTAGTCCCAGTCGAGGAGCCCGCGCAGCGTCTGCTGGCGCTCGGGGAGGTCGCGCGGCCCCCGTGACAGCAGGCGGAACCTGTCGTCGAGCCGGTCGAGGAGGCCCTGCGGCGAGAGCAGCCGCGCCCGCGCGGCGGCGAGCTCGATCGACAGCGGCAACCCGTCGAGCCGGTCGACGACCTCGACCACCTGCGCCACGTTCTCGTCCGTCAGCTCGAAGACCGGATTCGCGACGCGGGCGCGGTCGACGAACAGCGCGACCGCGTCGCAGCCGCGTGCATCCTCCAGCGACCGCACGTTCCCGAGCGCGGGAAACGAGAGCGGCTCGACGCGGAAGACGCGCTCCCCCGTGAGACCGAGAGCCGCCCTACTCGTCGTCAGCACCTTCAGCCGCGCGCACGCGAGCAGCAGTTCACGCACGTCCTGCCCTCCGACGAGGACGTGCTCGAAGTTGTCGAGGATCAACAGACGCGCCGAGTCCGCCACGTGCTCCGCGACGGCTTCGAGGGTCGAGCGCCCGGCGCTCTCCCGCACGCCCAGCGCACGCGCGACGGCAGGCACCACCAGCGACGCGTCGGCGAGGGGGCCGAGCAGCACCGGCGTCATCCCGTCGGGGAACAGCTCGCCGAGCCGACGCGCCGCCTCGAACGCGAGCCGGGACTTCCCTATCCCTCCGGGCCCCGCGAGCGTCACCAGCCGCACGTCTTCGGCACGGAGCAGGTCGCGGATCGCCTCGACCTCGGGCACGCGGCCCACGAACGGCGTCGGCTGCACCGGGAAGGCGCCGGCGTCGCGCCCGGCCGGAGTGGGGGCCGCGGCCGCGGGGGCCGCGAAGCGCTCGGTCAACGTCAGCGCGAGGTCGTCCTGCACGAGCGCGCGCAGCTCCTCGGGCGTCGAGAACCCCTTGTACGAGACGGAGTCGTCGGAGCGGATCGCGTCCAGCAGCCCGCGCAGCCTCTCCTCCCTCTGCGCGGGCTCCTTAACGTAGATCAGCTTGGGCATGTCGCCCGCGAGCCGGTATTCGTCCTCCAGGCCCGAGATCGTCTCGCCCGGCGCGATCCAGCCGTAGCGCTCCCAGTAGATGCCCAGAAAGATGTGGCTCTGGTCGAGATATGAGCGATACAGCTCGCGCGGGGGGTGAGGGCGCGCTCCTAGTTCGAACATGACTGGTGTGAGATGCAGGCCTTCGACGGCCGTGCGCGCCGCTTTGCGCTCTTCTTCTAGCTCTTTCAACGTCGAACTGATGAAGATGCGCAAACGTTGGTCGGGCGTGCGAATTACCGACATGGGCTCAGGATAGGCACCGCGGCGGGGATGGTTCGCGTGCCTGCGTGGCGCGCAAGATCACAATCGGCCGGCGGCGATGACCCTCTGCAAGAACTGTTTGGTGCGGGGGTGATCCGGATTCGAGAAGATCTTGTGTGGCGGCCCTTCTTCGAGGATCCGGCCCCCATCGAGGAAACATACGCGGTCCGCGGTGTCACGGGCGAACCCCATCTCGTGCGTCGCGATCACCATCGTCATGTTCTCCGCGGCGAGCTCTCGTACGAGCGTGAGGACCTCGCCCACCAGCTCCGGGTCGAGCGCGCTCGTGACCTCGTCCAGCAACAACAGCTTCGGCTGCATCGCGAGAGCTCGGATGATCGCCACACGTTGTTGCTGACCACCCGACAAGCGATCCGGGAATTCGTCCTTCTTGTCGACCAAACCGAACCGCTCGAGAAGGGCGACGGCGCGTCGCTCCGCGTCGGCTGCCGGTATCCGCAGAGCTTCGCGGGGTCCGAGCGTGACGTTGCGCAAGACGTTCATGTGCGGGAACAGGTTGAATGCCTGGAACACGATGCCGATCCGGCGCCGGACCTTGTCGATGTCGACACCGGACGCGGTGACTTCGGTCCCGTCAACGACGATTCGTCCGGAGTCAACCGCCTCGAGCCCGTTGATGCACTTCAGAAGCGTCGACTTGCCGGACCCCGACGCTCCGATGACGCACACAACTTCGCTCTCGCCGACCGCGAGGTCGATGCCGTCGAGCACTTTCTTGTCGCCGAACGACTTATGGAGACCCTCGATCTCGAGCAGCGCGATCACCCGACGGCTCCCGCGGCGCGACGACGTCGGTCGCGCACGATTAGGTAGTCGGTGAAC
>JALZEG010000154.1 GCA_030862185.1 Actinomycetota bacterium | reverse complement strand
GTCTTGTAGGTTCGGGCGCATGGAATTCCGGCGAATCGGGCGCTTCCCGCCGTACGTCTTCTCGATCGTCAACGACCTGAAGACGCAGGCGCGGCGGACCGGCGAGGACATCATCGACCTCGGCATGGGAAACCCCGACATCCCGACTCCCGACGCCGTCGTCGACAAGCTGAAGGAGGCCGCCGAGAACGTCCGCAACCACCGCTACTCGGCATCGCGCGGCATCCCGAAGCTGCGGCGCGCGATCTGCGACCTCTACGAGCGGTCGTGGGGGGTCGAGCTCGATCCCGAGACAGAGGCCGTCGCCACGATCGGGGCGAAGGAGGGCCTCGCGCACCTCGCGTGGGTGCTGCTCGGCCCCGGCGACTCCGCGCTGGTTCCCGAGCCGACGTATCCGATCCACACGTACGCCATGCTGCTCGCAGGGGCGAACGTGACCGCGGTGCCGCTGTCGTTCGGGTCCGACTTCTTCGCAGACATGGTGGAGTCGTACGAGCGGTCCGAGCCGAAGCCGCGCGCGGTCCTCTGCTCGTTCCCGCACAACCCGACGACGACGGTCGCCAGCCTCGACTTCTTCGCGCAGCTCGTCGAGTTCGCGAGCCGGCGCGAGATGGCCGTGGTGCACGACCTCGCGTACGCGGACCTGGTGTTCGACGCGGAGCGGGCGCCGTCGCTGATGCAGGTCCCGGGGGCGAAGGAGGTCGGCGTCGAGTTCTTCTCGATGTCGAAGTCGTACTCGATGGCGGGGTGGAGGCTCGCGTTCGCGGTCGGCAACCGCGACATGATCGCGGCCCTCACGAAGCTCAAGTCCTACCTCGACTACGGCGTCTTCCAGCCGATCCAGATCGCGGGGATCATCGCCTTGAACGAGTGCGGCGAGATCCCCAAGCAGATCCGAGAGATCTACCGCGCCCGCCGCGACGCGCTGTGCGACGGACTCGACCGCATCGGCTGGGAGATCACTCGTCCCCCGGCGACGATGTTCGCGTGGGCGAAGATCCCGCCCGCGTTCGCGCCGATGGGCTCGCTCGAGTTCGCGAAGTACCTGGTCCGCGAGGCGAAGGTCGCGGTGTCGCCCGGCATCGGCTTCGGCGCGAGCGCGGACGACTACGTCCGCTTCGCCCTGGTGGAGAACGAGCAACGGATCCGCCAGGCGGTGAGGGGCCTGCGGAGAGCCCTGGAGAAGGGCCCCCCGGCGACGTCCTAGCCGGCGAGCAGCCCCCGCAGGCAGAACGCGGCCGCTTCGTCGGCCAGTTGGGGCCGGTCCGCCGTCGCCCCCGCCGTCGTCCCGAAGTAGACCTCGACGAAGTGGAAGATCGCGCCCAGGATCCCGTGCGCCATCAGGTCGGGGTCGCCGTGCCTGATCTCGCCGCGGGCCATCCCGTCCTTTATATGCGTCGCGGTGTCGGCCGCGATGATCTGCTGGCCGTTCTCGACGAAGCCCGAGAACTCCTCGTAGCGCGCCGCCGTCCTGATCAGCTCGAGGAACCCCGGCGAGGCGCGGAAGAAGTCGATCGACGCGCGGATGCCCTGCTCGATCCGCGCGACCGGATCGTCGACGGTCTCGATCGCGCGCTCCTGGGCCCGCCGCAGCTCCAGCAGCGATTCCTGCAGGATCTCCGAGAACAATGCTTCCTTCGACTCGAAGTACCAGTAGAAGACGCCCTTGCCGACGCCGAGCGAGTCGCAGATGTCTCCGACGGTCGTGCCGTGGTAGCCCTGATCGGCGAACAGACGCGCTGCCGCCTCCAGGAGCTGGACCCGCCGCTTGGAGCCCCGCTTCGTGAGCTTCCGGTCCTCCATGGCGCCCAACCTTACGCGGTTCGGGCGGGAGTGATCGCTGAGGCTCCGGTATAGGCTGCCGCCTCGATGAGCCGTGGTGAGGGGTCCCGCAGGAAGGTCCTGATCGTGGGGGCGGCGGGGCGTGACTTCCACAACTTCAACGTCGCCTACCGCGACGACGAGCGGTTCGAGGTCGTCGCCTTCACCGCCACGCAGATCCCGGGCATAGAGGGCCGGGTCTACCCGTCGGAGCTCGCCGGCGACCTCTACCCGGACGGGATCCCGATCTTCCCCGAGGATCAACTCGAGACGCTCGTCTCCGAGCACGCCGTCGACGAGGTCGTCTTCTCCTACTCCGACGTCTCGCACGAGTCCGTGATGCACATCGGGTCGCGGGCGCTCGCGGCGGGCGCCGACTACACGCTCCTGGGCCCCCGCTCGACGATGATCGCGTCGGACAAGCCCGTCGTCGCGGTGTGCGCGGTGCGCACGGGGTCGGGGAAGTCACAGACGACCCGCGCGGTCTCGCGCATCCTGAAGGCCGCGGGCAAGCAGGTCGCGGTCGTCCGGCACCCGATGCCGTACGGGCGTCTGCAGGACCAGAGGGCGCAGCGCTTCGAGACGTACGACGACCTGTCGGCGGCCGACTGCACGATCGAGGAGCGCGAGGAGTACGAGCCACACCTGGACCAGGGATCGATCGTCTTCGCCGGGATCGACTACGGCGCCATCCTGGCGATGGCCGAGCGCGACGCCGACGTCGTCGTGTGGGACGGGGGCAACAACGACCTGCCGTTCTACAGGCCCGACGTGCACGTGGTCGTCGCCGACCCCTTGCGCGCCGGGCACGAGACCTCGTACCACCCGGGCGAGGCGAACCTCCGCATGGCCGACATCGTCGTGATCAACAAGGTCGACTCCGCGTCCGAGGAGGACCTCGCGGCGCTCGAGAAGACGATCGAGACGGTCAACCCGGGCGCCGCGGTCGTGCACGCGCGCTCGCCGATCCACGTCCCGAACGGGGAGCAGATCGACGGCAAGAGGGTCCTGGTCGTCGAGGACGGGCCGACCCTGACGCACGGCGAGATGACGTTCGGCGCCGGCGTGGTTGCGGCCCGCAGGGCGGGGGCCGCGGAGCTGGTGGACCCGCGGCCCTGGGCGACGGGGTCGATCAAGGGCGTGTACGAGACCTACCCGCACATCGGCGAGCTGCTGCCGGCGATGGGCTACTCCGAGGAGCAGAGGCGGGACCTGGCCGCGACGATCAACGCGTCCGACGCGGACATAGTCCTGGTCGCGACGCCGATCGACCTCCGCAAGGTGTGCGACATCCGCAAGCCCGCCCTCCGAGCGACGTACGAGCTGGACGACTCGGCGTCGAAGCCGACCCTGGCCGAGGAGCTGACCGCCCGGCTGGGTCTCTAGCGATCGCCTCGGCGATCGCGCCAAAACGAACGGCCGCTACAGGGACAGGCGGCGCTTCCCGCCGACCACCGGCAGTATCACCTTGCTCCGGCGCAGGCGGACGTCCACCGTCGCGTGCGTCTCGTCCGGGATCGTCCAGTCGCGGTCGCTGCCCGCGATCACGACGCCGATGCGGTGCCCGCGCAGGAACACGTAGTCCTCGCCGAAGATCTCCCACCTGAAGCGGTACGTCTCG
>JALZEG010000148.1 GCA_030862185.1 Actinomycetota bacterium | reverse complement strand
ATCTCGTCGCCGCCGATCAAGTGGCCGTGCTTCTACGGCATCGACATGCCGAACCAGGACGAGCTCATCGGCTCCCGGATGTCGGTGGAGGAGATAGCCGAGAACATCGCGGCGGACTCGCTCGCGTACCTCTCGATCGACGGGATGCTCGCGTCGACCGGCATCCCGGCCGAAGACTTCTGCACGGCGTGCTTCTCCTCCCGGTATCCGATCCCGATCCCACGGGAGGAGCTGCGGAGCAAGCACGTCCTCGAGCAGGCAGGTGAGAACGGCCAGGCGTAAGACCGTCGCCGAGCTCGAGCAGGCTCTCGCCGAGCGAGACGAGACGATCGCGCGGCTGCAGGAGCTGGACCGCATCAAGAACGACTTCGTCGCGACCGTGTCGCACGAGCTCCGCACGCCGCTGACGGGCATGATCGGCGCGGCGAAGACGCTGTTGCGGGCGGGCGACGAGATGACGCAGGAGGAGCGGCTGTCGTTCCTCCGGATGATCGAGCGCCAGGGTGATCGTCTGCTGCGTCTCACGCAGGGGGTGCTCGCGGAGTCGCGGCTCGAGCCCGGCGCGGCGACGCCCCGCCGGGAGAAGGTCGATCTCCGCAAGCTCGTGGAAGAGGTCATCGAAGACCTCAGCGGCGGTGACGCAGCGGCCGGGGGCCGCGTGGAGCTGTCGACGGACCCGGACACGCCGGTCGCGTGGGGGGACCCGACCGCGATCCGCCAGATCATGTCGAACCTGATCGAGAACGGTCTCAAGTATTCGCCGAAGGAGTCGAAGGTATCGGTGGTGGTCTCAGACCGCTCTTCCGAGACCGTGCTCGAGGTCTCCGACCGAGGCCGGGGGATCGACCCCGCCGAGATCGACACGATCTTCGAGAGGTTCAAGCAGATGCAGCCCTCTCCCACGGGCACCGGAGGAGTTGGTCTCGGCCTCTACATCGTGAAGAACCTCGTCGGCGAGCACCGCGGCACGATCGAGGTGGAGAGCGAGCCGGGAGCCGGCACCACGTTCCGGGTCCGTTTCCCAAAGCGGTCGCCGAAACGCGAGGGATAGGCTGCGGGAAGGATGGAAGCTGGAGTGAGCAAGCTCAAGGTCCTCGTAGCCGACGACGAGCCGGCGCTCCGGAAGCTCCTCAAGACGAACATGGAGCTCGAGGGCTACGACACGCTCGAGGCCTCGAACGGCAAAGAGGTCCTCGACGCGGTGCGTCGCGAGAACCCCGACATCATCCTGCTCGACATCATGATGCCGGTGATGGACGGCTGGGAGGTGATGACCGCGCTCGCCGCGAACCCCGAGTACGAGCAGAAGGTCATCCTCGTGAGCGCGAAGGCGTCCGACGACGCGCAGCTACAGGGCTGGGAGCTGGGCGCGGACGAGTACATAACGAAGCCGTTCGACCTGGACTCTCTCTTGCAGCGAGTTAGAGACGTAGCGGCGCGCACGGAAGCCGAGTCGGAGAAGCGCCGCGCCGAGGCGATCTCGGAGCTGCAGAACCTCTAAAACCTGGCTTTGGTCTATGCGGACCCCAGCATGATCTGCGTCGCTTGCCCAAAGCCAGGTTTTAACGGGCCTGCAGGGCGTCCATGCCCACGGCCGTCGCCAGCACCAGCCTCCGATCCAGTGTCCGTCCCGCGTCGCCGCTCAGGTCGATCGTGTAGACGTCCCCGAGCTTCCACGCGTGGCGCCGGTGATGGCCGAGCTCCGTCTCACCCCGCCGGAACACGAAGTGGTACGGGATCGGCAGCCAGTTCGCCACGTTCTCGACCCCGGGGACGAGGTGGACGATCCTGCGGAAGAGCGCGACGAGCAGGTTCTTCTCTCTCGCCGTCGCGACCTCCGGGCCGTCGGGGGAGTAGAGGGCGAACGTCGAGCGCAGCAGGCTCTTGCCGAACACCTTCTGGATCTGGCCGATCGCGTTCCCGTCGGAGTCCGTGACGTCGTAGCGGGCGGCGGGATCGAATCGCTGGCGGGCCTTCAACCGCATCACCTCGGTCGCCTTCGACCCGTCGGTGTAGAAGCGGATGTCCTCCTTGAACTTGAAGCGCTTCTGCGAGACGAAGCAGAACACCTGCCCGGGCGAGTCGCCGCCGGCTGCGGGGAGTGAGAACTCGTACTCGTTGATCACCATCCGGAACTTCTGCCGGAGGATGAACCGATCGTGCTCGTTCGGGTCGATGGGGAAAGCGTTCGCCATGGGGTTGCAGGTTAGCGGCCCCGCGCCCATAGGATCGACACCCATGCGGGGGCGCAGCTTTCTCGGCACCATCGCCGGCGACGGGCGGCCCCTGCTCCTCGCCGTCTCCGGCAGCCTCGTCTTCGCCGGCGGATTCGCCATCTTCCTCGCCGCCAGCGGCGAGTTCCTCCCGCACGACGTCGCGTTCCTCGGCATGACGCCGGAGGCGCTGTGCCGCATCGCCGGGTGCCGCGTGGTCGACTTCATGCTCCACGACCGCGCCGCGTGGGGAGGCGCGCTCGTCGCGATCGGCGTCATGTACGCGTGGCTCGTGCTCTTTCCGCTGGGCCGCGGCGAGGCGTGGGCCTGGTGGGTCCTCGTCGTCAGCGGCGTCATCGGGTTCCTCACGTTTCTCGGCTACTTCGGCTACGGCTACCTCGACACGTGGCACGGCCTCGGGACGTTGCTGCTGGTGCCGGTGTTCGCGTACGGCGCCGCGCGGACCCGCACGCTCGTCGCCCGCACTAAGCCGGCGATCCCCCCGCTGCAACGGGACTCGCGCTCGCTCGGCCGCATCGTCCTGATCATGGGCGCCGCCGGCTCGGCGTTCGCCGGCGGCGTGATCCTGACGATCGGCGTCACCGACATCTTCGTCCCGGAGGACATCGAGTTCATCGGCAGGACCGCAGACGACCTGCGCGCGCTGGATCCGCAGCTCGTGCCGTTGATCGCGCACGACCGCGCCGGCTTCGGGGGCGCCGTTCTCGTCGCGGGGCTCGTCGGCTGCGCATGCCTGGTGTTCTCGGAGGTGACGCGGGACCTGTGGGAGGCCCTCGCGGTCGCCGGTGCGGTCTCGCTCTCGGCGGCCACCTCCGTCCACCTCTTCGTGGGATACACCGACTTCGGCCACCTCGTGCCGCCGCTGCTCGGCATCGCGTCGCTGGTCGTGGGCCTGTCTCTGGCGGCGGCCCCCGAGCGGAGACATTCGGCTGTGCACGCCGGCAGACGCATCGCTAATCTGGATCCATGAGCCTCGAGCTGTGGTACTGGATCGCCCTCGGCGTCGGGGTGGGATTCCTCCTCGTCTCCCTCGTCTTCGGCGACCTCTTCGACTTCATCGACGTCGACTTCGGCGACGGCTTCGCCGTGACGCCGGTCTTCTTCACCGTCGTCGCCGCGTTCGGCGGCGGAGGCCTGCTCGCGATCGGGGCGTTCGACGCGTCCGCGGGTGTATCGGTCTTCGGCGGCCTCGGCACGAGCCTCGTAGCCGGCGTCCTCGCCGGGATGTTCTTCAGGGTGCTCGGCAAGCAGGAGGCGGGAGAAGGGTTCTCGTTCTCGGAGCTGGTCGGTCAGCGCGGGCGCTGCACGCTCGCGATCCGTCCCGGCAAGGAGGGCCGCGTCGCCGTCCAGGCGCGCGGGATGACGCGCCACGTGGCCGCCGTCAGCGACGTGGAGGTCGCGGCCGGCGAGGAAGTCGTGGTCCTCGACGCGCTCGGCAACTCTCTGAAGGTCGGTCGGACGAACGAGAGGACCCCTGGCTGATGAACGAGATCCCCCTTGTCGTAATCGCTCTGATCGCCGTCGCGATCTCGCTGGTGGGCTTCGCCGCGAGCCGCTACAAGGTGGCGAAGCCGAACGAGGCCCTGATCATCGCCGGCTCACGCAGGTCCACGGGGGGCATCCGCGTCGTGGTCGGCGGCGGAGCGATCGTCTATCCGCTGATCAACGTCGCGAAGCGCATCTCGCTCGAGATCCAGTCGATCCCCGTCGGCCTCGCCGGCGCCGTGACGACACAGGGCGTGCCGGTCGCCGTCGAAGGGATCGTCAACGTCAAGATCGCCGACGACGAGGACTCCATCCGCCAGGCTGCCCAGCGCTTCCTCGACAGCCAGGCGAAGGTGCCCGACATCGTGCGCAACGTCATGGAGGGATCGCTGCGGACGATCATCGGCCAGCTGACGGTCGACGAGCTGATCCGCGACCGCGAGGTGTTCGCCGCGCGCGTGCAGGAGGTCGCGAACGGCGACCTCCAGGGCACCGGCCTCGCGATCGACGTCTTCACGATCCAGTCGATCGCCGACTCCGAGCAGTACATCGAGAACCTCGGCCGCAAGGCAGCCGCGGAGGTGCGGCGCGACGCCGAGATCGCGGAGGCCAACGCGCAGCGCGAGGCGCGCCAGCAGCAGGAGCTCGCCCGCCAGCTCGTCCTCGAGGCTGAGAAAGTCACTCGGCTGAAGGAGCAGGCGATCCTCCAGGAGGTCGCGGCCTCCGAGGCGAGGGCCGAGCAGTCGAAGCCTCTGGCGGATGCGCAAGCGCGGCGCGAGGTCGTGCTCGAGGAGACCGAGGTGGCGGAGCTCGTCGCGAAGCGCCGCGACAAGGAGCTCGACGCCGAGATCCGGCGGACGGCGGACGCCCAGCGCTACGCCGGCGAGCAGGCCGCGGAGGCGACGCGCTACCGCGTGAAGGCCGAGGCCGAGGCGGCACGCGACCGCAGGTTGCTCGAGGCCGAGGCGGAGCGGGCGAACCTGGAGGCGACCGCTGCCGGGCACGCTTTCGAGGAGCGCGAGCTCGGCCGCGCCCGCGCCGACGCCACGCTGTCGATCGGCGAGGCGGAGGCCGCGGCGATGACGCGCAAGGCCGAGGCGTACAAGGAGTACGGAGAGGCGGCGACGCTGGAGCTGCTGGTGTCGCGTCTGCCGGACGTCGCCCGCGCGATCGCGGAGCCGATCGGCAACGTCAAGGACATAACGATCATCGACACGGAGGGCGCGAACAAGCTGACGCGCACGACGGCGAACACGGTGCGCCAGATCGACTCGGTGCTGGAGTCGTTCACGGGTGCGAGCCTGAGCGACCTGGTGGGCCGCTATATAGAGCGAAGCGGCAACGGCGGCGCCAAGGGCGGCCGCGGCGCGGCCCCCGAGGAGGGACCGCCCGAGCCGGACGAGCCCAAGGGCGGCAAGTAGGCGGCTCGCCTTCGTGCGGGGTTACGCTTCCCGAATGCCCTGCCGCTACGAGGAGTCCAACGGCGTCGCCGTCGTCACTCTCGACCGGCCCGACGTGCTCAACGCCTTCGACGACGAGCTCGGCTTCGCGGCCCTCGACGCCGTCCGCCGCGCCTCCGACGATTCCTCGGTCCGCTGCATCGTCATCACCGGCGCGGGGCGGGCGTTCTCCTCCGGCGAGGATCTCGGCGCCCTCCAGGCCGACTACGAAAGCGGCCGGGCGCCCCCGCTCGGCAACACGCTCACCAACCGCTACAACCCGCTGATCCGCGCGGTGCGCGGCGCGCCCAAGCCCGTCCTCGCCGCGATCAACGGCGTCGCCGCAGGCGCGGGCGCGAGCCTCGCCCTCGCGTGCGACTTCCGCATCGCGTCGGAGAAGGCCAAGCTGGTCCTCGCGTTCATAAAGGTCGGCCTCGTCCCCGACTCCGGCGCGGTGTGGTTCCTGACCAAGATGATCGGCGCGTCGCGGGCGTGGGAGCTCGCCGCGACGGGCGAACCGCTCTCCGCCGCCGACGCGGACGCCTGCGGCATCGTCCACCGGCTCGTGTCACCCGACGAGTTCGACAGCGCGTGGCGATCCTGGGCGGAAGAGCTCGCCGCGGGACCCACCCGCGCGTACGCGCTCACCAAGCAGCTCGTGAACCACGCCGCGTCGGCGAGCCTCGACGACCAACTCGACCTCGAGGTCGACGCGCAGACGCAGGCGGGAGCGACCGCCGACCACCTCGAGGGCGTGCAGGCCTTCCTCGGCAAGAGGCGCCCGGAGTTCAAAGGCCTCTAGTGGCCGTACCGAAGCTGAAGACCGACGTCCTCGTCATCGGGGCGGGAGCAGCGGGCCTGTTCGCGTCGATGCACCTCCCCGAGGGAACCGACGTCCTCGTGGTCGACAAGGGCCGCAAGGGACAGGGCTCGTCGCCGTGGGCGCAGGGCGGTGTCGCCGCGGCCCTCGGTCCGGAAGATTCGCCCGATCTCCACGCGCAGGACACGATTCGGGTCGCCGCCGGCCACGCGGACCCGTCGGCCGTCGCGGTCCTCTGCTACGAGGCGCCGGAGTGCATCCTCGAGCTCGCCGAGCTCGGCTGCGACTTCGACCGCACGCCGGACGGAGAGCTGCACCTCGCGCGCGAGGGCGGTCAGTCGGTGGCGCGCTCCGCGCACGCGGGCGACGCGACCGGCGCGGCGATCATGAAGACGCTGCGCGAGAAGGCGGCGCCGCGCGTCCGGCGCATCGAAGGGACGTGCTTGAAGCTCGCGGTGGTCGACGGCCGCTGCGCGGGGGCCTGGGTGCTCACCGACGAGGGACTCGTGGAGATCCAGGCGACGTCGACCGTGCTCGCGACCGGCGGCGTCGGCGGGCTCTTCCGTGCGACCACGAACCCCGCCGGCGCGACGGGGGACGGCCTCGTGCTCGCGTGGGAGGCGGGAGCGGGGCTCGCCGACGTCGAGTTCATCCAGTTCCACCCGACCGCGCTGGCCGTCGACGATCGCCAGCAGCGTCCGCTGATAACGGAGGCGCTGCGCGGCGCCGGCGCGCACGTCGTCGACTCCGAGGGCCGCAGGTTCCTCTTCGAGCACCACTCCGACGGAGAGCTCGCGCCGCGCGACGTCGTCGCGCGGGCGATCGCGTCGCGCCACTCGTGGCTCGACTGCAGGCACATCGACCATGCCGTCCTCGAAGACGAGTTCTTCACGGTCATGGGGGCGTGCCTCGAGGCGGGCATCGACCCGCGCACGGACCTGATCCCGGTGGCGCCGGCCGCGCACTACTTCATCGGCGGCGTGCAGACTGACCTCGACGGCCGCTCGTCGGTGCCGCGCCTCTACGCGGTCGGAGAGTGCTCGAACACCGGGATGCACGGAGCGAACCGTCTCGCGGGCAACTCGCTCGCGGAGGCGCTCGTCTTCGGGCGCCGCGCGGCGCGCGCGATCGCGGGACAGCGCGCGGGACGTCTCAAGTCGCTTCCCGAACCACCCGCGCTTCAGGCCGAGGAGGTGTCGCTGGAGGCGGGGTGGGAGCGCATCCGCACCGCCACGTCCGTCGCGCTCGGGATCGAGCGGGGCGCGCCGTCGCTGGCTGCCGTCGCCGGCGAGCTGGAGGCGCTCGCGATCCTGCCGCTCGGGCCGGCCCCCGCCGTGATGGAGATGCGCGCGGGAGCGATCATCACGCGCCTGATCGCGCGGGCGGCCCTCCTGCGGACGGAATCCCGCGGCGTCCAGTACCGCAACGACTTTCCGCAGCCGCACCCCGAGTGGGGCGGCGTCCGGCTCCGCCTCGTCCGCTCCTGACGGCACCCCGATATCCTGGGTGCCACAAATCCAGGAGGTGGTTAGGTGACCGAGCGACACGACCCGTTTCCGATCCTCGGGTTCGACTACGTCCAGTTCTTCGTAGGCAACGCGAAGCAGGCCGCGCACTTCTACCGGGGGATGGGCTTCACCCCCGTCGCCTTCATGGGGCTCGAGACGGGATCGCGCGACCGCGTCTCGTACGCGGTCCGTCAGGGCGAGGTGACCTTCGTCTTCACGGGCGCCCTCCAGCCCGACAGCCCGATCGCCGACCACGTCCACCGCCACGGCGACGGCGTCCACGACGTCGCGCTGCGCGTACCGGACGCGGAGGAGGCCTTCCGCGTCGCCGTGGAGCGAGGCGCGCAGGCGGTCTCCGAGCCGGAGGTGTTCGAGGACGAGAACGGCAAGATCGTCAGGGCCGCGATCGCGACGTACGGCGAGACGATCCACTCGCTGGTCCAGCGCGACAACTACTCCGGCACGTTCTTCCCCGGCTTCAAGGACCTTCCGGGGGCGGGCGACACCCGACCGATCGCCTCGGCGATCGGCCACGGAGTGAAGGGCTTCGGCGTCAAGTACGTCGACCACGTCGTCGGCAACGTCCAGCTCGGCAAGATGGACGAGTGGGTCTCGTTCTACGAGAAGGTCATGGGCTTCGTCGAGCTCAAGCACTTCTCGGACGAGGACATCTCTACGGAGTACTCGGCGCTGATGAGCAAGGTCGTGTGGGACGGCGAGGGCAAGATCAAGCTTCCGATTAACGAGCCCGCGACCGGCAAGCGCAAGAGCCAGATCGAGGAGTACCTCGAGTACTACGGGGGGCCGGGGGTCCAGCACATCGCGTTGACCTCCGAGGACATCGTGTCGACGGTCGAGTCGATGCGCGACGCCGGCATCGGCTTCCTCCAGATCCCCGCCAACTACTACGACGACGCGGTCAAGCGCGTGCCCGAGATCACGGACCAGGTCGAGGCGCTGCGGCGCAACGGCATCCTGGTCGACAAGGACGAGGAGGGCTACCTGCTGCAGATCTTCACGCACATCGCGCAGGACCGGCCCACGGTCTTCTACGAGGTCATCGAGCGTCACGGCGCGCGCGGCTTCGGCGAGGGCAACTTCAAGGCGCTGTTCGAGGCCATCGAGCGCGAGCAGGCAGCGAGGGGGAACCTCTAGTGGAATTCGTCTTCTCGAAGGGCGTCGTCAGCAAGCAGGCGCACGTATCGATCCCCGAGGGCACCTACGAGGAGGAGCACGGGCGCGAGGCGTTCGCCGGACGCGCGTCGCACCTCTACCGCAAGCACCCCCCCACCGCGTGGACGAAGATCGACGGACCGCTGCGCCCGCGCGCGCTGAACCTGAACGAGATGAAGCCCGAGGACTGGGTCGACGCGAACGCGTCGTGGCAGCTGATCGCAGGGAACGACGACGTGCGGCTGTACGTCAGCCGCCGCAGCGAGG
>JALZEG010000144.1 GCA_030862185.1 Actinomycetota bacterium | reverse complement strand
CGCCGAGCCCCCCGAAGAGGTCGCTCCGTGGGACGAGGACCGCGCCTGGACCGCGTGGGAGGTGGCGCGGGCGGTCGCCCGGCTGCCGGAAGATCAACGCCGTGTGGTCGAGCTCGCATACGCGAACCAGATGACCCAGAGCGAGATCGCGGTCGAACTGGGCATCCCGCTCGGGACCGTCAAGACGCGTCTCTACGCCGCGCTGCGGAAGCTGCGAGCGCTGTTCGTCGAGCGCGGGATCGACGCCGGGGGGCCGCGTGACGCGCTGCGACGAGGTACGGCTGGAGTTCCACTCGTACCTCATGGGCGAGCTCTCCCCCGCGGCCGCGCAGCAGGTCCGGCGCCACGTCGACTCGTGCGAGGCGTGTCGCGTCGAGCTTGGCCGCTTCGGGTCGGCGCACAGGCTCCTCGTCGACGCTCCGCTGGAGCACTCGCCGCCCCCGGGGCTGGAGGACGACGTGCTCGCGCTCGTCGAGCTGGACCGCGTCGGGCGGCTCGCGTCGGAGGTGCCGCTCGCAGCCGAGCCGCCGGACGGCCTCGAGCGCGCGGCCCTCGAGCGCGCCGGTGTCGTCGGGGCCCGCCGGTCGCGCACCGCCACGATCCTCGTTCCCGCGCTGGGGGCCGCCACCCTCGTGCTGGGCATCCTCGGGATCAACTGGCGGTCGCAGGCGGACCGCATGCGGGAGGACCTCGGGCCTGCCGGGCAGACGATGGAGCTCGTGCGGCTCGAAGGCGCCTCCGCCCCTTCGCGCGCGACGACGGTGGAGCTCGTGCGCTACGGCGGCACGGGCTACCGCGTCGAGATGGACGGCACGATCCCGCCGGCCCCGGACGGCTACTACTACGAGCTGTGGATGGTCGGCGCATCCGGTCGCGTGTCGTGCGGGACGTTCTCGGCCGGCAACGACGAGACCGTGCACCACTTCCCAGTCGGCATCGACCCGTCCGAGTATCCGTACCTCCAGATCACGCTCGAGCCCGAGGACGGCAACGAGTCGATGAACGGGACCGTCCAGTGGGAGGGGCGGCTGGACTACACGGCATCGTTGCCGTGACGGTCTCCGTTCGGGAGACGTTGCTCGCCGCCGGTCGTGTCGCCGCCGACCTCATCTCGTTGCCCGAGGTGGCGCGCGCGTGGGACGGGCCGAGCGCGCTGCCGGAATTCACCGTGCGCGGCCTCGCAGGACATCTGCTGCGCGCGACCGGGTCGGTCGAGGCGTACCTCGACCGGCCGGAGCCGGACGGCGAGCCGGTGAGCGCGGCCGAGTACTACGTGCAGGCCGTCGACGAGCCCGACATCCACTCGGAGGTGCACCGCGCGATCCGGCAGCGGGGCGAGGACGAGGCCGCGGGCGGCTACGACTCGGTGCGGACGCGCGCGTACGACTTGCTGGAGCGGCTGGAGGCCCGGCTCGCGTCGGAGCCGCGCGACCGGAAGGTGCGGGCGTACAAGGACGTGGTGCTGCGGCTGGACGACTACCTGGTCACGCGGCTGATCGAGCTGACGGTGCACGTCGACGACCTGGCGGTGTCGGTCGACGTCCCGCCGCCGGACCTTCCCGCGGACGCGACGGGCCTGGCGATAGAGGCGCTGGTGGAAGCGGCGAAGCTGAAGCACGGGGACCCGGCGGTACTACGAGCACTGACGCGCCGGGAGCGGGACCAGGTAGAGGCCCTGCGGGTGCTGTAGCGCGGGGCATCCCACCGCACTCATCATTCGGGGAGCAAGAAAAACCTGAGCCGCGTCGGGTGGTGCAACTACTTCTTGATCGCCCAGACGCCGAGAGCGACTAGGCCCGCAGCCACGTAGGGCGCGACTCGAGGATCAACCCCGTTGCGCCGCAGGGTCGTTTCGACCTCCTGCGTGATCCACTTCTTCACCACGAACCCCACGGCGCCGCCCAGTCCGACGGCTATTGCGTTGCTCATTTCACTCCACCTACCTCGTTTCCCGGACCGTCGTCTTCGGGTGGCGTGTTGCGTATCCAGCGGACACGTACCTACCGGTGATCGCGGAGCGATATCTCACCGTCCGTCTCCTGGTTTTCTTCCTGCCT
>JALZEG010000140.1 GCA_030862185.1 Actinomycetota bacterium | reverse complement strand
GGTCAGGATGCCGATGCGCGCCACTCGTTCCCTCCCGCATAAAAAGCCTCAATCCGGCCATCTCCGCTTCCGACACACAATAGGTGAGCATCCCCCGCAGGAGCGCAGTACACGCAGCCGCGGCCGCCGTCTTTGCCGCGCTCGTCGCGGTGGCGGTCGTCGTGCCCGCGTCGGCCGCGGACGTCGCGGAGCTGAGGGCCCGGGCGCAGGCGCTCGGCGACCAGGTCAGCGTGCTCGAGGGCCGGCTGGAGAACCTGTCGGACCGCCGGGCCGCGCTCGACCGGAAGATCGCGTCGGCCAGCGCGGAGATCGGGACCCTGGAGCTCGAGCTCCACGACCACCAGTACGCCGCGTCGGCGGCGCGGGAGGTCGTGGTCGAGCGGGTGGTGGAGGCGTACAAGGGATCGACGACCGACCGGCTCGGGCTGCTGCTGGAGGCGGAGGACCTCGCCGAGCTCGAGGCGTATGCCGAGCTGACCGGCCACGCGGCCGAGGCCGACGCCGAGGCGTTCGAGGAGCTGCTGGACGAGCAGGCCGCGCTCGAGGCCGCGCAGGAACGGGTGGACGCGCGCAAGCAGGCACTGCTGGCGGCCCAGACGCAGGCGGACGCGCTGGCCGAGGAGGCCGCGGGCGCGCTCGCCGAGCGGAAGGACGTGCTCGCCGAGCTGACCGCCGAGGTCGAGGAGCTGGAGCGGCAGGCGCGGGAGGCCGCCGCGGCGGCGGCCCGGCCCGAGCAGGCCTTCCTGGACCTGCTGTCGCCCGCGGGCCCGTCGCCGGGGATCCCCGACGACTTCGTCGGGACCGGCGTCACGTTCGAGGGTCTCGCGTCGTGGTACGGCCCCGGCTTCGAGGGCAACCTCACCGCGAGCGGGGACGTCTTCGACTCCAGCCTCTACACCGCCGCGAGCAAGGAGCTCCCGCTCGGGACGTGGCTCCACGTCGAGTACAACGGGCGCGGGGTCGTCGTGCTCGTCAACGACCGGGGGCCCTACGTGGAGCCTCGGATCCTCGACCTCAGCCGCGGAGCGGCCCAGGCGATCGGGATGGAACACGCGGGCGTCGGCTGGGTGAAGGCCGAGATCCTGATCAAGAAGTAGCGGTAAGGGCCCACTCACACGCAATGGTCCCTGCGGTGGAGCTGGTGCAGCCGGTGCAGCCTGCACCACTCGCACCACCTGGACCAGCGGGTGCCCGGACGAAGGTCAGGCCCCCCGGCGGGCCTCCTGCGCGTCCCCGTCCTTCTTCTTCTGGGGCACGAGCATCTTCACCATGGTGACGCGCGTTCCGCTGCTCGACAGGTCGATGTCGACGTCGTCCATCAGGCCCTGCATGATCTCGAGGCCGAAGCCCCCGATCCGGCGCGACATGTCGTCGGGGATCTCGTCGGAGTCCCACGAAGGGTGGACGGTCCGGCTCCACTCCTCGGTCGAGAAGTCCACGACGACGAACCGGGCCTGGTTCCTGGAGATCTCCCAGCCGATCTCGGGGGGCGGCGAACCGGGGCTGCGGGCCTGCCCGTGGACCAGCGCGTTGGAGCACGCTTCCGTGACGGCCACGAGGCAGTCGAAGGCAAGCGACTCGTCGGCGCCCACGGCGTTCAGATCGGCTCGGATCTGGCGCCGGATGCCGGACAGGCTGGACTTGCCCGAGAGGGCTCGCCCCTGCATGCCCTGATCCTTCGCCTTCGTCACCTTGCCTCGCTATCCGTAAAGTGGGCAGCCCCAGTGACCCCGATGCGGAGGCTCAATGTCCGGCTTCGTTCTGTCCGTCGACGAAGGCACGACCGGGATCAGCGTCATGGTCTTCGACCACGACGCCAGGGTTCGCGGGCGCGCCTACGCAGAGTTGTCGCAGTACTACCCCCGGCCAGGGTGGGTTGAACATGATCCCGAAGAAATCTGGAGTCTCACCTCCTCACTGTCGTCAGCGGCCCTGGACGAGGCGGGGATCCGGCCCCCGGACCTGGCCGGGATCGGCATCACGAACCAGCGGGAGACCTCCGTCCTGTGGGAGCGGGCCACGGGGCGGCCGGTCGCTCCGGCAATCGTGTGGCAGTGTCGGCGCTCGGCCGCGATCTGCGAGCGGCTGCGGGCCGAAGGGCTCGAGGAGGAGCTGGGCCGCCGGACCGGCCTCGTCCTGGACCCCTACTTCTCGGCGTCGAAGATCGTCTGGTACCTGGAGAACCTGCCGGGGGCGAGGGAGCGGGCCGAGGCCGGGGAGCTCGCCTTCGGGACCGTCGACTCGTGGCTGATCTGGAAGCTGACGGGGGGCGCGTGCCACGTCACCGAGCCCTCGAACGCGAGCCGGACGATGCTGTACTCGCTGGACGAGGGGGCCTGGGACGCGTGGATCCTCGACCGGCTCGGGATCCCGAAGTCGCTGCTGCCCGAGGTGCGCCCGTCCTCCGGGACGTTCGGAGAAACCGCCGGCGAGTTCCTGGGCGGCGCGACCGTGCCGATCACCGGCGCCGCCGGCGACCAGCAGGCGGCGCTGTTCGGCCAGGCCTGCTTCGAGCCCGGCATGGCCAAGAACACCTACGGGACGGGGTCGTTCGTGCTGATGAACACCGGCGAGCGCGTGAAGTCCGAGCACGGCCTGCTCGCCAGCGCGGCCTGGGACCTCGGCGACGGCCCGCGCTACGTCCTCGAGGGCAGCATCTTCGTCACGGGCGCGGCGATCCAGTGGCTGCGAGACGGGCTGGGGATCATCGCGGCCGCGTCGGAGGCGGGGCCGCTCGCGGAGTCGGTGCCCGACACCGGCGGGAGCTACCTCGTCCCCGCGTTCACCGGTCTCGGCGCGCCGCAGTGGGACCCCTACGCCCGCGGCGCCTACGTCGGGATCACCCGCGGGACCACGAGGGCGCACCTGACGAGGGCCGCGGTCGAGGCGATGGCGTACCAGACGCGCGACGTCGTCGAGGCGATGGCGGCCGACTCCGGCACCGGACTCGCCGAGCTGCGCGTTGACGGCGGTGCCAGCGTCATGGACTTCCTCTGCCAGTTCCAGGCGGACCAGCTCGGGGTGGTCGTGCGCCGCGCGGCGATGAGGGAGACGACGGCGCTGGGGGCCGCGTACATGGCCGGCCTCGCGGCGGGCGTGTGGGACTCCCCCGCCGACATCTCGCGGCGATGGTCGGTCGACGGGGAGTTCGAGCCGCGCGCGTCCCGCGACGAGGCGGACTCGCTGTACGACGGGTGGAAGAGGGCGGTGGAGCGGGCTAAGGGGTGGGCCGAGCCCTAACCTGCAAGCACGTCCTCGTTCAGGTCGATCTCGTCGACGTAGATCGAGCGCGTGGGCTCGGGCATCGGCTCCGACGGCGTCTTCGACGCGTACTCGTCGCGGTACTGCTGGCCCGAGAGCTGCATGACCTCGTAGACGATCTCGTCGGTCACCGACCGCAGGACGAAGCGGTCCTTCTCCTTTCCCGCGTAGCGCGAAAAGTCGATCGGCTCCCCGAAGCGGAGCACGACCTTCGTCCGCCCCCAGAGCCGCGGGATCTTGGCCGACTTCGGCATGACCTTCTCGGTCCCCACCAGCCCGACCGGGATCACCGGCACGCCGGCGGCGAGCGCGAGCCTGGCCACCCCCGTACGGCCGCGGTAGAGATATCCGTCGGGAGAGCGCGTCCCTTCGGGGTAGATCCCGAGCAGGTTCCCCTCCTTCAGGACGTCGAGCGCGATCTCGAGTGACTGCTGCGACTTGTCGCCGCCGCCGCGCTCGCACGAGATCTGGCCGCAGCTCTTGAAGAACCACGAGGTCTTCCACGACTTGAAGTAGTCGGCTTTCGCCAGATACGTCACCTTCCGCCACTTCACGACGAGGGGGATGAAGAACGAGTCGAGGAACGAGAGGTGGTTCGCGGCGAGGATCGCCGCCCCCTTCTTGGGCACGTTTTCGAGGCCCTCCACGCGGATGCGGTAGAGCCCCTTGAGCAACGGCTTGAGAATGCCTTTGAAGACCCAGTACATGAGTTCCGGCGAAGCCCCTCTCGAATCCCCGCGTCCGATGCTATCGAGCCGGTCAAGGCGAGGCTCTTGACCTCGCAGTCAAGAGACGGCTCGGCTGTAGCGTTGGACGCCGCAACCGCCGGAACGTTACGACGCCCGAGGAGGGATCCGTTGGCGCAGGAGTTCAAGGTCCTGGAGGGGGCCGAGGAGTTCGAGCTCGGGGAGGGGCCCGTGGGCGCGCTCCTCGTCCACGGGTTCACCGGGAGCCCGCAGTCGATGAGGCCGCTCGGCGACTACCTCGCGGAGCGCGGCATCGCGGTCATGGCGCCGCGCCTCCCCGGCCACGGCACCGCATGGCAGGACCTCAACGCGCGCAAGGCCGAAGAGTGGGTCCAGCACGTCGAGGACGCCTTCAACGTCTTCTCCGCGGAGAAGGACGAGGTGTTCCTCGTCGGGCTGTCGTTCGGCGCCGCTCTATGTCTGAACTTCGCCGCGCACTACCCCGAGAAGGTCGACGGGATCGTGGCGATGTCGACGTTCCTGCTGACGAAGGACCCGCTGCGGTTCCTCGCGCCGGTGATAAGGCGCGTCGTGCGGTCGGTTCCGGGGGCCGCGAACGACATCGCCGATCCCGAGCAGCGGGAGCTCGCGTACGACCGGCTGCCGACCGGCGCCACCTACGTGATGCTGCAGTTCGTCAAGCAGGCCCGGCGCAACCTCGGCGCCGTCCGGGCGCCGATCCTGCTGATGCACTCGCACCACGACCACACCGCGCACCCGAGCACGGCGCCGCTCGTGTACGACTCGGTGAGCTCCGAGGACAAGCAGCTCGTGTGGGTCGACGACTCGTACCACGTCATCACGCTCGATCGCGATCGCGACGAGGTCTACCGGAGGACCTACGAGTTCATCAAGGAGCGCTCCCGCCATGACCTCTGAGACCGTCGTGCTCGCCGGGCACATCATCGACTCGCTGGCGCTGCCGAAGACACTCGACGAGGTCGTCGCCCTCGGCGCGACCTACGAGATCGTCGAGCTGAAGCTCGGCGTCAAGCACGACGACGAGTCGTTCGCGCGGATCACGATCACGGCCGAGGACGAGCACGCGCTCGCGAACGTGATCGAACGGCTCCGCCAGCACGGCGCGAACCCCGAGACGGTCGAGGACGCGACGCTCGCGGAGGCCGACGTCGACGGTGCGTTCCCGCCGGGCTTCTACTCGACGACGAACCTCGCGACCGACGTGCGCGTCGAGGGCCTCTGGATACCCGTGACGCGCCCCGAGATGGACTGCGGCCTCGTCTACGACGGGACCTCGGTCCGCACCGTCGCGATGAGCGACGTGCGCGCGGGGATGCAGATCGTCATGGGCGGCCTCGGGATCCGCGTGCACCCTCCGGCGAAGCCCGAGGAGGGGTCGCAGGCGTTCGAATTCATGTCCTCGGACGTGTCGAGCGAGAAGCCCAAGGCGCTGCTGGTCGACCGGGTCGCCGAGCAGATGCGCGCGGTCAAGAAGAGCGGGAAGCGGATCCTGTGGGTCGCGGGCCCGGCCGTGGTGCACACGGGCTCGGGGCCGGACCTCGCGGCGCTGATACGCGCCGGCTACGTCCACGCGCTCTTCGCCGGCAACGGCGTCGCGGCGCACGACATCGAGTCGAACATGTTCGGGACGTCGCTCGGCGTCTACCTCCAGCAGGGCACGCCCGCCGACCACGGACACGAGCACCACATCCGCGCGATCAACGAGCTGCGGCGGCACGGGTCGTTCCGCGCCGCGATCGACGCGGGCGTCTTCGACGACGGCATCGTCTACCACCTGGTGCAGAGCGGCGCGGACTACCTGTTCGGCGGGAGCGTGCGCGACGACGGCCCCCTGCCCGACGTCGTGACCGACATGGTCGAGGTGCAGCGGCGGCTGCGCGACATGATCTGGGGAGTGGGAGACCAACAGCTCGTGGGTTTCTGCATCGTCGTCGGCACGATGCTGCACGGGATCGCGACCGGTAACTGCCTGCCGGCTTCGGTCCCGCTCGTGTGCGTCGACATCAACCAGGCGACCGTGACGAAGCTGATGGACAGAGGCTCGTTCCAGTCGATGGGGATCATCACCGACGTCGGCCTGTTCATCCGCGAGCTCGCCGTACGGCTGGCTCCGGACGAGATCCGGCCCCCCGAGGAGGAGGCCGAGGCGAGGGTCGCCGGCTCCCGCACGAGGAGGTAGAGCGGCTCGCCCCGGCGAACCCCTTCCCCATGAGACAAAAGGGACGGATCATCCTCGCCGCCGCAGTCGCCCTGTCCGCCCTCGCGACCGCCGCGGGGGCCTCTCCCCCGCCGACGCTGTCGCAGGAGCCGGGCCGGATCAGGGTCCGCAACGGCGTGACGCAGCCGGTCTTCTCGTACGCCGACGCGGTGCGCGAGACCGTGTACGTCCAGTCGAGCATCGACGGCGACGGCGACCAGGACCTCGACCTCCTCGCGACCGACATCATCCGTCCCGCCGCCACGAAGGGCGACCTCCAGGTCCCGGTGATCTACGAGCAGAGCCCCTACTACCAGAGCAACGGCCGCGGGAACGAGGCGGAGATCAAGGCCGAGGAGGACGGCGACTTCGTCCCGACGGTGTTCCCGCTCTACTACGACAACTACTTCGTGCCGCGCGGCTACGCCGTCGTGCTCCAGGACATGCCGGGGACGCGCAACTCCGAGGGGTGCATGGTCCTCGGCGGTGAGGCCGA
>JALZEG010000129.1 GCA_030862185.1 Actinomycetota bacterium | reverse complement strand
GTTCACCTCTTCCACCGAGAGGCTCGGCATCGCGGCGGAAGATCACGGACTTCTGCTCGGAGGGATCGGCTTCCCCGGTGCTCCACGCGACATACGACGTGCCGTTCTCGACGGCCTGCTCGGGCTGCGGAACCTCTCCACCTTCGTCGAGCCACGGCAGGTATGTCGGTCTAGCTTCTACGTACGGGCAGGCCGTCTCCGTAGGTTCCCCGTTACCGGGCGCTCGGGGCGAGCTCTGCTCGTCGCTGCCGCCGCAACCTCCGATCGACAAAGCGACCGACACTGCTGCGCACATCGCCGGCTTGGTTCGGACCATCATCCAGACTTCACGGCGCAAGGCGTTCCGAACAGCGGCCGGAGGAGCTCGCCGCTGCGATCGAGAGCGTTAGGCGGGCCCATCTGTCGGGGGCTTGATCACGTCCCGCGCGGCCTGGCGCGCGGCCCCCGTCGTCGCCCCGACGAGAGCCAGCCACGCCGCCTTCTTCTTCGCGGGCACGGCCTGGTCGACCTGCGGTGGCTCCTCGCGCGTCGCCAGCCGCCACGCCGTCGTTATGACGTAGGTCGCCAGCTTCGCGGCCAGGATCCCCGCGATCAGCGCTCCGACGTTCTGGAAGATCGACGGCTTCTGTGTCGGCGAGCCGTCTGGCTGGGGCTTCTTCTTGGCCACGTCACTCCTTCGGAAAGAACGGGTTCGTCTGCCGCAACTATGCCCCGCGACGGCGTCGCTTAGGCCTCGGCGAGCTCGCGCTCCATCCCGACGAGGTCGTCCAGCTCCTCTCCGCCCTCGGCCGGGCCGATCGCGATGATCCGGTCGCCGGCCTCGAAGCGAAAGCGCGGCTTCGGCCGGTACGTCCAGCGCCGGCCGCGCTGCACCGCGAGGACGAACATCCCCGTCTCCGTCTCGACCGACAGGTCCTTGATCGACTTGCCGTCTGCGGGGGAGCCGGCGGACACGACGGTCTCGTGGCCGAACTCGTCGGACTCCACGAGGGCCGCGGCGATCACGGGATGGAGCTCCTCGCCCGCCTCGACGAGCCGCGTCATCTCCCGCGCCGAGTCGAAGATCGTCTCGGACGCGCTCGCGAGCCGCAGCAGGCCGCGGAGCTCGTCGGGATTGCGTGCCTCCTGCGCGCTCCGCAACACCCACGACTCGAGCTCGTCGTGGATCGCGTCCGAACGCGCCTCGAGGTTAGAGACCTCGGCGGCGAGCGCCTGGTCGTTGAACAGTAGCGCGGAGTACGCGAGGCCGACCGCGACCTCGGCGGAGTTCTTCATCTCGACGAGCAGGTCGACCGCGCGGTCGAGGTCCGACATCACGATCTCCGGCGGCTCGGGGGCCTCCGGCAGCGGAGGCGCGCCGGCGATCTCGCGCGCGAGCCACACGCCGTCCTCCGGCCCCCGGACGAGCAGCACGTCCCCCGACGCGATCACGTAGTCGGCGCCCGGGTCGAAGTCCCAGTCGCCGCCGCGCCGGCACGCGATCACCCACATGCCGATCTCGACGGGGAGGTTGAGCTCGCGCAGTGACTGTCCGACCGAGCGGGAGCCCTCGCGCACCTTTATGCGCGACACGATCTCGTCGGAGTGCCTGAGGTCGCGCAGCAGGTCGTCGTTGATGCCCAGTCCCGACGAGACGACGTGCGAGATGTCCTCGGCCGCGTCGGCGATCTTCTCGACGGCCGACGCGATCTCGAGGACGCCGGCCATGTGCTCCGCGTCCTCGGGGCTGCGCGCCGCGAGGATAGCGAGCTTCCGGAGCTGGTGCAGATGGTCGAACATCCGGTCCTCGAGCCGGCGGACCTCCTTGGCGAGGTCGGCGTCCCCGAAGAAGACGGCGGCGTAGGCCAGGTCGACCATGAGCTCCGACGAGTCCTTGATCTCAGCCAGGAGCCCCTTGACGGTTCTCGGACCTTCCGAATCCACTTCCTAGTCCCCCTTTAGGTACGTCAGGCTACTCCGAAGACGGTCAGCGCGATCACTAGACAGATGACTCCCATGAGGTCCATCCCGCTGGTCACGAGCGGGATCGTGTGGTTGTCCGGGTCGAACCCGAACCGGAACGTCGTGATGGCTGCGTAGTAGCCGATCACCGCGGCGAGGATCGTCGCGAGAACACCTCCGCTGATGACGACGGCGACGAATCTCAGGGCGCCGGGATAGTCCGCTCCGGTCACCGTCGCGAGCCCGAGCGTCGCAACCGCGGTCACCGCGTAGACCGTCGTGCCGAGCGCGAGGACGATCATCCCGTCGAGCAGCGCGGCGGGGTCCGGGCGCCGCGTCGGTGTCACGACGCCGAGGTGGAGCTTCGAGCCGAGCCGCGCCGCGAGGATTGAGCCGAGCGCCCCCGTGTTCTCGAGGAACCCCGGCACGATGATCAGCAAGGCCGAGAACTTCAGGAACACCTCGTCGACGCGCGGCTCGACGACCGCGCCGGCGAGAACGTCGAGGACTATCGCGATGCACAGGACCGGGAAGCTCTCGCGCACGATGCGGCGCGCGACGCCGCGCGACGACGTCCACCCGAAGTACAGCGAAGCGGCCCCCGCGGCGAGCGCCGCCATCCCTATCGTGGCGGTCACGACGCGGACGTGGACGAGGTAGGACGCGAGCAGCAGGCAGGGCAGGGTCACGACGTCGCCGATCGCGGTGATCAGCGGCGCGCCGACGGAGTCCAGGTCCCACCCGCGCCGGTAGGAGGTGATCGAGACGTACACGGTCACCGCCAGCACGACGATCGAAGAGAGCAGCCCGCCCACGAGCGCGACGACGATGAAGTCGAGCGCGGAGACGGTGTCGAGGCCGAGCAGGCCGGCGATCGCGCGCGCGAGCAGGCCCATCGTCACCGCCGTCGCGACCGTGAGCAGCGTCGCGGCGTACACGTTCTGGACCAGCGCGCCCTCGCGCGCGCGGGAGACCTCGAACAGACCCGAGTGGATCGAGGTGCCGAGCCTCGCCGCGAGCGCGCCGAAGATGTTCCCGCGCATCCCGATCGAGACCGGGATCAGCACGAACAGCCCGTCCACCTCGTCGATGCGGTGGCTCATACCGGCCAGCGTCAGCCCGGCGATCAGGGACGTCAGGCTGGCGATCACGACCGCGACGAAACCCTGACGCACGGTGACGCGCTCGGACACGAAATGGTCG
>JALZEG010000122.1 GCA_030862185.1 Actinomycetota bacterium | reverse complement strand
TTCCGGGGTTCAAATCCCCGCGCCTCCGCGCGTTACTCTGGCAAGCTCCATGCGCCCGTAGCTCAGTGGATTAGAGCGTCCGGCTACGGACCGGAAGGTCGGGGGTTCGAATCCCTCCGGGCGTACTCATTTCTCCGGCGACTCGGCGAGCGGTGCTCCGGTCTCCGCGAGGGCCACGACGACGTCGGGGCCTCGCTCCACCTCCACCCGAAGCGTGTACTCCGACGGCTCCCGGAGCAGCGCGTCGACGTCCTCGTGGGCGATCCCCGGCGGCGCGCAGCCGACGGTGCCTCTACCGCGGCGAGGGGCGAAGGTCGCGACGGCGTCTCCCGTCGGTTCGTGCACGACCACGGCGCGCGTCATGCCGCTCAGGGCCTGCACGCACACGAGCGCCGTCCCGGTGTCGTCGATGTTCACGGTGACGAACGGCTCCCAGAGGTGCTCCTCGCCGAAGACGAGGTTCGTGTCGGTGCTGAAGTCGCTGAAGGACTTGCCGGCGGTCATCCCGGAGTCGGAAGACTCGGATTCCAGCGCCTGCAGGTCGTCGGTGACGTCCTCGGGGTCGGGGGCCGCGACGTTCACGGGGATGCCGAAGTCGGACAGCGTCATCGTCATACGCATCGTGGACTCGTCGCCGACGGTGGAACCAAACGTGAGCTTGCGGAGCCGTCCGAGCTCGTCGACCCAGACGTCCATAGGGTCGAATTCGACGTCGCCCCGCTCGGCGAGCCTCGCGAGGGTCGACCCCCCGGCATCCGGATCGACCACCGCCCGGTAACGAACGACCGGGACACCGCCGAGCTCCTCCTCCCCGACCCTCGTCACGTCGTCCGCCATCGAATCGAGCTCGGCGAGGAAGTCGGCCGGACCGGCTCCCGCCCCGAACGCCCCGCCACCGGGGACGTCGGCCGCGATCCATTTTGGGCTCCCGCCGCCGGGTCCGCCGAGCCTTCGCTGGAACACCCTGTCGCCGATCGTGATCATCTCGACTCGGCCACTTTCGGTCGGGCCGATCTCCTCCGTGACGAGGTGCGAGCGGACACGTTCGAAGTCCAGCTCGCCCGTCGCACGCGTCGTGGCCGCGCGCCCATCGACGGTCATCTCGACCGTGAGCTCGACCCGCGCGCTGCCCGCCTCCTCCGTGGCGGCCGTCGCAAAGGCGAGGTCGCCGGTGCCGCGCTCCGCTCCTCCGTCACGCGTCA
Source organism: Actinomycetota bacterium (assembly GCA_030862185.1). Classification (GTDB taxonomy): domain Bacteria; phylum Actinomycetota; class CADDZG01; order CADDZG01; family WHSQ01; genus JALZEG01. The sequence continues at coordinate 3,898 of JALZEG010000122.1, read as the reverse complement.
GGCGCGAGATGCCCGGGTACGCGACCGCGGCCACCAGCACCGCCGCCACCGTCGGAACCGAGACGGCCACCGCCCGGCGAAGTCGCGCCCTCCGCGCGATCCGGCGCGCCGGCACCGCGCCATGCGTGACCTCGCGGCCCACCCGCTCGCCGAGATCCTTCAGCTCTCGCTCGACGTCATGCATCGCTCGTCACCCCGTTCATCGTCCTGATCGTGTCCAAGCCCCTGCCGACGAGCGAGCGGACCGCCTTGCTCGACGTGCCCAGGGCTTCCGCCACCTCGGCTTCGCTGCGGTCCTCGCAGTAGCGCAGGACGAGAGCGGCCCTCTGTCTGTACGGCAGCTTCATCAAGTTCCGGAGCAGCTCGTCCCTGACCTCGAGCTGGGGCAGCGACGACGACTCGGGCGGCAGGCCGCGCCCGCTCGAGAGGAACGCGCGCAGCCTCCCTTCGCTCCGGTACGAGTTCTTCGCCAGGTTGACGAGCGTCCTCGTCAGGTAGGCCCTCAGCAGGTTCGGGTCGCGGACCCGGCGCACGCGCGCCAGGATGCGGACGAACGCCTCCTGGACGAGGTCCTCGGCGCGCGCCCGCTCCCCCGTCAGGAGGTACGCCAGGCGCAGCGCAGCCACGCCGTGCTCCCTGTAGAGGTCGTCCACGGCGGCGTGCATCCGGCCCCCCTCCACCGCGGTACCTCCCGCGCCCATTCGCGAATCCGCCACAGCCATACTAGGAAGACACCGGGACCGGCCGCGAGGTCTCGCGGAGCCCGGGGGGTTTGCCGGGGGCGGGCGTAGTCTTTGCGGCACATGGGCTTCATGCGCCGCATCTCCGAGCTCCGACGGAACCACATCCTGGGATATGCCGAGCCTCACCTCGAGGACGGTGAGGAGGTCGCGCACTGGGTCCGGGCGCGCCACCCCGAGAAGCGGCGCGCCGAGGGCTTCATGTTCGTCACGTCCAAGCGCTTCATCCTCTGCTGGACCGGCAGCGACCTCGAGCCCCACAGCGTCGAGTGGGAGGAGATCGAGGCGTGGGGCGTCGACGACGAGGTGCACGGGGGGCCGGTCCTCTTCGTCGAGCGCGAGAGGGTCTCCGCCGTCGCGCAGATGCCCGTGACGACGAACGGCATGGCGCAGACCGTCTCGCACTTCGTCAGGGAGTTCGCGGAGCGCGCTCCGGAGCCGATCGACCCTCCTCAGGAGGAGCTGTGGGGCCGCTTCTCCGCGCGCGCGGACGTGAACGTGGCGCCGCAGGCGCGCTCGATCGCGGGACAGGCCCGCCGGATCGTCATCACCGTGATCGGGGTCGTGCTCGTCGTCGGGGGGACGGCGATCATCCCGCTCCCCGGCCCCTGGTCGTTCCCGGTCATCATCGCCGGCCTGGCCGTGCTCGCGAGCGAGTACGACTGGGCGAAGGACGTGCGCGACTGGGTGCGGGAGAGGTACAAGGCGGCCAAGCAGATGATCCGGTCGCGGCGCGCCCAGGATTGACGCGCTCCGACGAGGAGCTCATGCGGCTCGCGCTGGCCGAGGCGGCCGCGGCCCTCGACCACGACGACGTACCGATCGGCGCGGTGGTAGCGCGCGACGGCGAGGTGCTCGCGGCCGCGCGTAACGAGAGGGAGCTGAGGGGCGACCCGACCGCGCACGCGGAGGTGCTCGCGCTGCGGGCTGCGGCAGCCGCCGCCGGCTCGTGGAGGCTCGGCGGCGCGACGGTCTACGTCACGCTCGAGCCGTGCCCCATGTGCGCGGGCGCGCTGGTGCTGGCGAGGGTCGCGCGGCTCGTCTACGGACCGCAGGACCCGCGGGCGGGGGCCGCGTACTCGCTCTACAACGTCGTCCAGGATCCGCGGCTCAACCACTTCGTGGAGATCACGACGGGGGTGCTGGAGGAGGAATGCGCGGCCCTGTTGCGCACGTTCTTCCAGAGGAGGCGTGAGAAGTAGCGCCCGTATACTCACTCCTCGCCCCGTCGGGGGCCCAGGTGGGGTACCGAAGCGGCCATAACGGGATCGCCTCGAAAGCGATTGAGGGTTCACGCCCTCCGCGGGTTCAAATCCCGCCCCCACCGCTTCACGACGGACGGCCTCGGCCGGACGCCGGCATTGGATGGCTACACTTCCGCCCGGAGGCGTGCGAGAGCGGCCGAATCGGCACGACTGGAAATCGTGTGACCTGAGAGGGTCCAAGGGTTCAAATCCCTTCGCCTCCGCCACCGCGGTCCGATCTCACGTCGTTTCGTCCCATTTTTCGGGACAGAACGACGTGAGATGCACCGCGGCTATCCTGGGAGTGGCCGTGCTAGGCGGGGGGCTCGGGGTCCCCTGAACCGGAAACCCTCGATACGCCGGGCCGACTACCCGCTTGCGGCTCTGGAAGGACCGGGCAGCCCCCGGAAAGCAGCGTCGATGGTCGGGTCCTGCGCGACCCGGAGCCGTGAACCCGGTCAGGCCCGGAAGGGAGCAGCCGTAAGCGGTGTCCCGGGAGTGCCGCAGGAGCGCCCGGCCGGAGCCGGCTACCGGGAAGGCGACGGCCACTCCAGGGTCCAGAGCGGGGCGCACGGCCATTTTTCTTTTCCCGCTCCGAGCATGCACGTCGTAGCCAAGCATTAGCTTTACCGGGTGGCTTATCTCTCCCTCTACCGCAAGTGGCGGCCCGAGACGTTCGACGACATCCTCGGCCAGGAGCACGTCTCGACGACCCTCAGCCACGCGATCCTCGAAGACCGCGTCGCCCACGCGTACCTCTTCACCGGTCCCCGCGGGACCGGCAAGACCAGCACGGCGCGCATCCTCGCCAAGGCGCTGAACTGCGAGCAGGGCCCGACTCCGTCACCGTGCGGGAAGTGCGAGTCGTGCCGGGCGATCTCCGACGGGTCGTCGCTCGACGTGATCGAGATGGACGCCGCGTCGCACTCGAAGGTCGACGAGACACGGGAGATCCTCGCCGGCGTGCCGCTTGCGACCGCCGGCAGCCGCAAGAAGGTCTACGTCATCGACGAGGTCCACATGCTCTCGGCGGGATCGTTCAACGCGCTGCTCAAGACGCTGGAGGAGCCCCCGGCGCACGTCGTCTTCATCCTCGCGACGACCGAGGCGCACAAGGTGCTGCAGACGATCGTGTCGCGCACCCAGCGTTTCGACTTCCGCCGGATCACCACGGAGGTTCTCGAGCGGCACCTCGCGCGCGTCGCGCAGGAGGAGAAGATCGACGTCGACCCCGCGGCCCTCGCGGTGGTGGCACGGCACGCGGAAGGCAGCGCCCGCGACGCGCTCTCGTCCCTCGACCAGCTTTCGAGCCTCGGCCGCCACGTCACCGCGGCGGACGCGGAGGCGCAGCTCGGCGAGCGCGGCGAGGACGCGCTGTGGGCGGTGTTCGAAGCAGTGGCCTCCGGCGACGTAGGCCGCGTCTTCGACGAGATCGGGGGCCAGGTCGGGGCGGGGGCGGACATCCGCCAGCTGACGCTCGCGGCGCTGAACCACGCGCGCTCGCTGCTGCTGGTGAAGACCGCGCCCGAGGCCGACTCGTTGCTGGACGTCTCGGCTGGCGACGCCGAACGCCTCCGGTCCCAGGCCGAGTCGTTCACGCCCGCCACGCTCCTGCGGGCGATCGACCTGCTCGGCAAGTCGATCGTCGACATGCGCAACGCGCCGAACCACCGGCTCTTGCTCGAGGTCGCGCTCGTGCGCGCCGCCGCGCCGGACACCGATCCCTCCGCCACGGGCCTTCAGGGTCGCGTCGAGCGCTTGGAGCGCCGCATAGGTATAGAGGGACCGGTGCCGGAAATAACCGAGCAAACTCAACAGCCACCGCCCAAAAGACCAGCATCGAAAAAGAAGGCAGAGGCACCAACCTCGGCCGTCAAAGCCGCGCCCGGGTCCGTCGGTTTGGGAGATGTGAAG